>DASUEC010000235.1:0-5063 GCA_036275255.1 Limnobacter sp.
GGCAACTTCCAGTGGCGAAACAGCGACACCGCCAAAACGGCGACCAGCATCAGGATCAGCGAAAGCTCTAAAGCGTTGGGCACGTTGAATGCTTAAGAAGTGAAGTGAATTGGCACGCACTTTGCTATACTGCCCGGAAAACCAGACCGCCACAAGCGATGCAACGTCTGAAGTCTAACAGGGTCCACCATGCCACAACCACCGTCAAACCTGGAGAATCGTGATTTTTTGGCCATGGCCAGAGAAGCGCTCAACATTGAAGCGCAGGCGGTCTCTGCGCTTGCCGACCGACTCGGCGAAGCCTTTGAATCTGCCGCCAAAGCCATCTTGGCATGCACGGGTCGGGTCATTCTTGTGGGCGTCGGCAAATCCGGACTGATTGCCAAAAAAATTGCAGCCACCTTTGCGAGCACGGGCACCCCCTCTTTTTTTGTGCACGCCACAGAAGCATCCCATGGTGATTTGGGCATGATCACACACGACGATGTGGTGATTGCGCTGTCCAACTCCGGCAACACCGAAGAACTCGTGGCCGTTCTGCCTGCGATCGCCAGACGAGGCGCCAAAATTGTCGCCATGACCGGCAAACTCGACTCCGCCCTTGCACGGCAAGCAGACCTGGTGCTGGATTGCGGGGTGGCCAAAGAGGCCTGCCCCTTGAACCTTGCACCCACAGCCAGCACCACCGCAGCCCTTGCCATGGGCGATGCACTGGCGGTGGTCGTTTTGAAGGCGCGAGGCTTTTCTGAAGAAGACTTTGCCTTGTCACACCCTGGCGGCAGCCTGGGGAGAAAGCTGCTCACCCACGTCAGCGACGTCATGCGCAAGGGGGAACGCATTCCCGTGGTGCCGCCAAGCGCAACCCTGTCCCAGGCCATTCTTGAAATCACCCGCAAGGGCCTGGGCATGACTGCCGTGGCGGGCCCGGACGGGAAACTTCAAGGGGTGTTCACCGACGGCGATTTGCGCCGATTGATCGAACAAGGCCTGGACTTGCGGGGCTTGATGGTCTCCGAAGTCATGAACGCCGCTCCCAAATCCATTTCACCAGACAAACTGGCAGTGGAGGCGGTGCGCTTGATGGAGGTGTGTCACATCAGCCAAGTGGTGGTCACCGACAGCAACAAGACGATTGTGGGGGCCCTGAATTTTCACGACCTCTTTGAAGCCAAGGTGGTGTGATGACGCATCCAATCAACAAGCCGCCCGCCCGCCAAGCCGCAGCCGATCTGCAACTGATGGGGTTCGATGTGGATGGCACACTCACCGATGGCGGTCTTTATTTCGGCAACGACGGCGAAGTCATGAAACGCTTCAGCGTTTTTGATGGCCAGGGCCTGCGCCTGCTGATGGACCACGGCGTGAAAGTGGTGTGGATCACAGCGCGCTCCAGCGCCATTGTAGAGCGGCGCGCCAAAGACCTGGGCATCTATCAACTGGTGCAGGGTTGCAAAACTAAACTGCAAGCGCTTGACGACATTCGCAACGCACTGGGCCTGGGCTGGCATCAATGTGGTTTTTTTGGAGACGACTGGCCCGATTACCCCGTGCTCAAGCATGTGGCGCTGGCTGCCACCACACCGCACTCCCCGCCAGCCATGCAAGCGATCAGCAACTGGATCAACCAGCGCCCCGCCGGGCATGGTGCAGTGCGCGAGCTTTGTGATTTCGTGCTGGCCAGCAAACCAGATTACACCAACCCCTGGGAATCAGCGTGAACATGATTCGGGCTTTTTTTGGGTTGCTTTCCCAGTTCATTCCGCTGCTGCTCACCTTCGCACTGGCAGCCACCTCCTATTGGTTTGCCATCCAATCGGAGATGAACCTGTTCAGGCTTTCCGGCAAGGCAAATCCAGAGGCCGCCGACAGTTATTTGCGCAATTTCACCGTGCAAAGCCACAACATCAAAGAAGACAAATACTCCATCGTGCGCAGCAAGTCGGCCGAGCACACACCGGCAGGTGACGTCTGGAACATCACCAAGCCCGACCTGGAACAGTTTGAGCCAGGCGACTCGACACTCAAAGCCGAAGCGGCACAAGGGCGCTACCAGATGAAAGAAGACCGAATCATTCTGAGTCAGCAGGTTGTTGTGAACAACAACAGCAGCGGCGTGGTCACAGTCATGCGGTCCGAAGAAATCGTGATCGACAACCCCGCCAACACCATCAGCACCGACAAGAAAGTGGAAGTGAACCGCGGGCGGCAACGCTTTGAAGCCCAAGGCGCCACGCTGAACAACGACACCGGTGAATTGCGCGCCAAGGGATCGATCAAATTCCGTATCGAGGCAAAATCATGAACCTGTACACCCTGAAACTGCCTGTGCTGATGCTGCTTGCCCTCACCGTGGCATTGCCGGCCGCTGCCTTGGAGTCAGACAAGCAGCAACCCACCACCATTGACGCCAACGCAATGACCTACAACGAAAAAACCAATGTGAACGTGTTCACGGGCAATGTATTGCTCACACGCGGCTCATTGGTGATTCGAGGTGACAAACTCACGCTGGTTGAACGGGCGGACGGCACACAATTTGCCACCGTGGAGGGCAACCCGGCCCGCTTCAAGCAACAGCGCGACTCCAAAACCAGCGAAGTGTTGCTCATCAACGGCACCGGCAACACCATCGAGTTTGATGGCTCAAAATCCCTGGTTACGCTGTCTGGCAACGCCAGCATTCAGAAGAGTGCCGACGGGCAACTCACCGAATCCATCTCCGGAAGCAAAATCACTTACGAGCAAAACACCGAATTCCTCAACGTGGTGGGCGCCCCCAACAGCAAAGGCCAAACCCGCGTTCAAGCGGTGATCAAACCCAAAACGGTCACACCATGAGCAAGGCCCCCGCACACACCCTCACCGGCCAGGGCAGGCTTCAGGCACTGAGCCTGCGCAAGGCCTATCGCAGCAAGCGGGTGATTGAAGATGTTTCTCTGCATGTGGACACCGGCGAGGTGGTGGGCCTGCTGGGCCCCAACGGCGCAGGCAAAACCACCTGCTTCTACATGATTGTGGGGCTGGTGGCAGCCGACGAAGGCTACATCTGCCTGGAAGGGCAAGACATCACACTCAAGCCCATCCACGAGCGCGCACGCGCGGGCCTCTCCTACCTGCCGCAAGAGGCCTCGGTGTTCCGCAAACTCACCGTGGAAGAAAACATCCGCGCAGTGCTGGAGATCAATCCCCCACAAGACAAAAGCGTTGACCAGGCTGTTGAAGACCTGCTCGATGATTTGCAAATCGGGCACATCCGCACCTCGATTGCCGCCTCCCTGTCTGGCGGTGAACGCAGGCGTCTTGAAATTGCACGCGCGCTGGCCACCACACCGCGCTTCATCCTGCTGGACGAACCATTCGCCGGCGTCGACCCCATCGCTGTGCTCGAGATCCAACGCATTGTCGCTTTTCTTAAAACCAAGGGCATCGGCGTGCTGATCACCGATCACAATGTGCGCGAAACACTCGGCATTTGCGACCGCGCCTACATCATCAGCGCAGGTCACGTTTTGGCCTCGGGCAGCCCTGACCAAATCGTAAAAAATGACGATGTACGGCGCGTGTACCTCGGCGAAAACTTCAGGATGTAGAGCCGAGCCCCCATGAAACAGTCCCTTCAACTCAAGGTTTCACAAAGCCTCACCCTCACGCCCCAACTGCAGCAATCGATTCGCCTGTTGCAACTGTCCACGCTGGAGCTTCAACAAGAGATCCAGCAAGCCCTGGCCGAGAACCCCATGCTCGAACTGGCCGACGAAGAAGCCAGCGAAGGCGAGCAAACCGTCAGCCTGGGTGCCAACAGCGAACTTCAGGAGCCACAGGGCGAATCCTTTGAAGCGGAGCCAGACCCCCGAAAAACCCGTGAACTGCAGGAAACCGACAGCGACACAGGCGAAAGGGAAGACTCGGTTCAACGAGAAACCATCGACTCCATCGAAGACAACTGGGAAGGTGACTGGCGCGACAACAGCGGTGCCAATGCCGATGGCGACGAAGAAAAACCCGGTCTTCAGCTCGCGGCCCCGGACAGCAGCCTGCACCAACACCTGATCGAGCAACTGCGGCTCACACAGGCCAGCGAAAGGGACAAAAACCTGGTGCTGTGGCTGATCGACTACCTCAACGACGATGGCTACCTGGCCGAAGACCTGGAAGACCTTTGGGAAACACTTCAAGAGGTGCCCGATCTGGAGTTTGAAGAACTCCAGGCCGCCTTGTGCCTGCTGCAAAGCTTTGACCCCCCCGGCGTGGGGGCGCGCAGCGCTTCCGAATGCCTGCTTTTACAGCTTCGCCAACGCAGCGATGTGCGCGCGCAATCTGCACTCTACCAAGCCTGTCAAGCCATTGCACAAGAGCATCTCGGGCTGTTGGCGCAACGCGACTTCGCCAGGCTGCGCAAGGCGCTGGGCATTGATGACGAGCTGCTCAAACGCTGCCATGAGGTGATCCGGTCGCTTGAACCATTCCCGGGTGCGCGTTTTCGCCGCGTGGACGACGACCACGTGGTGCCCGACGTCATTGTAAAAAAACTCAACGGGCAATGGCATGTTCAACTCAACCCGGACGTGATGCCCAAAATACGCATCAACGAAATGTATGCCTCCATTTTGCGTTCACACCGGGGCCAAAGCGCACAACTCAGCGCCCAATTGCAAGAGGCCCGCTGGCTGCTCAAAAACGTGCAACAGCGATTTGACACTATTTTGCGGGTTAGCCAAGCCATCGTAGAAAGACAGATTGGCTACTTCAACCATGGCGAAATCGCCATGCAGCCATTGGTTCTCCGGGAAATTGCCGACTTGCTCGGCCTCCACGAATCCACCGTATCGAGGGTGACCACCCAAAAATATATGTTGACGCCCTACGGGTTGGTTGAGCTAAAGTATTTCTTCGGGAGTCATGTTTCCACCGACTCCGGTGGTCAGGCTTCCAGCACGGCCATCCGTGCACTCATCAAGCAACTGATTTCTGCGGAGGACGCCAAGCAGCCGATATCTGACAGTCAGATCGCAGACCTTCTCGGTCAACAGGGCATCGTGGTCGCAAGACGCACGGTCGCAAAA
>DASUEC010000236.1:0-2599 GCA_036275255.1 Limnobacter sp.
TCCGGTACGACGCACGAAACAGTGCTGCGCGGCAGCCACGCCGATGAAAGTCATTTCCCGGCCGATCTGTACCTGGAAGGCTCCGACCAACACCGCGGATGGTTCCACTCCTCGCTGCTCACCAGTTGCATGCTCAACGGCGTGCCCCCCTACAAAGCCTTGCTCACCCACGGTTTTGTGGTGGATGGCCAGGGTCGCAAGATGAGCAAATCGGTGGGCAATGTGATTGCGCCACAGCAGGTATCCGACAAAATGGGGGCTGAGATTTTGCGCCTCTGGGTTGCGAGCACCGATTATTCTGGCGAACTCACCATCTCCGATGAAATCCTGAAACGCGTGGTGGAAAGTTACCGTCGCATTCGCAACACCTTGCGTTTTTTGCTGGCCAACATTTCAGACTTTGACTTCGCCACCCAGGCCGTGCCCACGGCCGCGCTGGCTGAAGTGGACAGGTACGCACTCACGCTGCTGGGCAAGCTGCAACGTGAATGTGAAACTCACTACATGAGGTATGAGTTTCATCCGATTGTGAGCAAGCTGCAGATTTTCTGCTCTGAAGACCTTGGTGCATTTTATCTGGATGTGCTCAAAGACCGCCTCTACACCACAGGCGTGCATTCCCAGGCGCGTCGCAGTGCGCAAACAACGCTTTACCACATCACCCACGCCCTGCTGCGCCTGATGGCCCCCATTCTGAGCTTCACCGCCGAAGAGGCCCGAGAGGTCATGGGCAATGCGGAGCCATCCATTTTCTGCAACGAATTTTATAAGGTGCCCGAGGTGGACCAGGCCGAGGCATTGGCTTCCAAGTGGGCCGAGCTACTGGCCTTGCGTGCCCGCGTCGTGAAAGAACTAGAAAGCTTGCGCACCGAAGGAAAAATTGGATCTTCCCTTCAAGGCGCTGTCAGCCTGAAGCTGCCGGCATCGCTTTACGAAGCGGCAGCCAGCCTGGGGGACGACCTGAAGTTTTTGTTCATTGTGTCGAATATTGAAATTGCGCTGGCCACTGAGGAACAAATTGACGTTGCAACAGCCCAAGGAGACAAATGCGAGCGCTGCTGGCATGTTCGGCCGGACACTGGTGCAGACCCCGAACATCCGGCCATTTGCGGTCGTTGTGTCAGCAATCTGTTTGGTGAAGGTGAGGTGCGCAATCATGTCTAAACCCCATGCAATCAACGCCACAGGCAAAGCACCTGCGGCACCCCGGCCACAGCGCAAATCCATCCTGCCATGGATTGGCTTTTCTCTGGTGCTTATATTGCTCGACCAGATCACCAAGCTTTGGATACAGGCCAGGCTCGACCTTGGCGCGGTGGTGGAGATCACGTCATTTTTTAATTTGGTGCATGTGCTCAACCCGGGTGCTGCATTCAGCTTTTTGGCCGACCAAGCGGGTTGGCAACGGCATTTCCTGTCTGCGGTTGCTGTGGTGGCCAGCATCGTGATTTTGTTCATGATGCGGTCTTCCAGTCACCGAAAATTCGCCATGTTTTGTCTGGCCAGTATTTTGGGGGGTGCCATCGGCAACCTGATTGATCGCCTGCTGCATGGCGCAGTGATCGACTTTCTGGACTTTTATGTTCATAACTACCATTGGCCCGCATTCAATGTGGCCGATGTGGCCATCACCGTGGGCGCGATTGGGCTCATTATTGACGAACTGTTCTTCAACCGGGAACAGGCCAAATAGACTAAACCAGCCTGGAGGCGCACACCATGGCCAAAGCCGACTTGCCACTGATTCCGGGACTTCAAAACCTCCGATTGGTTTTGGGCGTGTGCGGCGGTATTGCGGCCTACAAAGCGGCGGAGCTGATCCGCCTGCTTGTTAAACAGGGATGCAAGGTGCAAGTGGTGATGACACCTGCGGCCACCCAATTTGTCGCGCCACTTACCTTCCAGGCACTCAGTGGCAATTCAGTGCACGTGTCCCAGTGGCCTGAGGGCAACAGGGACCGGGGCATGCCCCACATCGACATCAGCCGCGTGGCGGACTTCATGCTGATTGCCCCCTGCACCGCCAACAGCATTGCCAAGTACGCCCATGGCCTTGCAGACAATTTGCTCGACAACCTGGTGCTGGCACGCAACTGCCCCATGGCTGTGGCACCAGCCATGAATGTGGAAATGTGGAACAACCCGGCCACCCAGCGCAATCTTCGGCAACTTCGCGCCGACGGCGTGCATGTCTTTGGGCCAGCGTCAGGAGAGCAGGCATGCGGCGAAGTGGGTGAAGGGCGAATGCTGGAAGCCACCGAGTTGGTCTTGGAGCTTGCGCGCGCAGTCGCACCCAAACCGCTGGCTGGCAAATCCGTGCTGATTACTGCAGGCCCAACATTTGAACCCATTGACCCTGTGCGTGGTATCACCAATCGCTCCAGCGGCAAAATGGGCTACGCCCTGGCCCAGGCCGCCTGGCTCTTGGGCGCGCAGGTGCGGGTGGTGAGTGGCCCCACCGCCCTGCCACCGCCCTACGGCTGTGAAGTCGTGAACGTGCAATCGGCCAAACAAATGCACGGAGCGGTGATGCAGCACTTGTCGGCGTCAGACTGTTTTGTGGGGGTGGCTGCGGTGGCAGACTACGGCATTAAAAACC
>DASUEC010000237.1:0-4559 GCA_036275255.1 Limnobacter sp.
AAAGGCGTCAGCTTTGACAAACTCTACGACGTACGCGCCTGCCGAGTGATTGTTGACTCAGTAGAAGACTGTTACACGGCCTTGGGCATTGTTCACAACCTCTGGACCCCCATTGCTGAGGAGTTTGACGACTACATCAGCAAACCCAAGGCCAATGGCTACCAGAGCCTGCACACCGTGGTGCAGGATGAGTCCGGCAAAACACTGGAAGTGCAAATCCGCACAGAAGACATGCACCAGTTTGCCGAGTACGGTGTGGCCGCGCACTGGCGTTACAAAGAGGCCGGCAAAGACGGTTACAGCGGGGACAGCCGGGCCGAAGGCGAGTTTGAAGAGCGTATCGCCTTGTTGCGCCAACTTCTTGCATGGCAAAAAGACGTGACCGACACCATGGGTGAGGCCAGCGACTGGGCGCAGGAAATGAAGATCCACGCCTTAAACGACAGGGTGTATGTGTTCACGCCACAAGCCAAAGTGGTTGAGCTGCCAAGTGGCAGCACACCGCTGGACTTTGCCTACCATGTGCACACCGAGCTGGGGCACCGTTGCCGTGGTGCCAAGGTGAATGGGCAGATGGTCCAGCTCAATACCCCACTTGAAAACGGCCAAACCATCGAAATCGTGAGCGCCCGCGGAGACACAGCCACCGGGCCTTCACGAGACTGGCTTAACCCCACTCAAAAATACTTGGTCAGCCACCGTGCACGTCAAAAGGTAAAGCAGTGGTTTGCGCAGCAGGAGCGCAAGGAAACCCAGGAACGTGGGCGGGCGATTGCAGAGCGGGAGCTGCAACGCATCGGGCAAACAGCGCAAAACCTGGAGCTTTTGGCCCATAAACTGGGCTACGACAAACCAGAGGATTTGTACGTTGCACTTGCGCGCGAAGAACTGCGGCCTCGCGCAATCGAGAATGCCCTGCGGGAAGAGCCTGGCCAGGGCCAATTCAGCGTTGAAGAACAACTGGAGGTGCTCAACAAACGCAAACCCCAGGAACACGCAAAGCAATCCGGCGTATTGGTGGTGGGCGTAAGCACCCTCATGACCAACCTTGCCCGCTGTTGCCGCCCTGCGCCGCCCGATCCAATCATTGGTTTTGTTACGCGCGGAAAAGGCGTTTCCATCCACCGCCTGGGCTGCTCCAACCTGGCAGAAGTGATGCGACGTCAACCCGAAAGGCTAATAGAAACCACATGGGGTGAGTCCGATGGACTTCACTACCCGGTGGACATTGCGGTGGCTGCCAACGATCGTCAGGGCCTGTTGCGCGACATCACAGAGGTGTTCTCAAAAGACAAAATCAACGTGATTGGTGTTCAAACCGAGACGCAACGGGGTGTGGCCAAAATGCAGTTCACAGTCGAAGTCAACAGCGGCGAACAACTTCGCCAGGCACTCACACACCTGCTGGAGGTGGATGCGGTGTTTGAAGTGCGCAGGCGCTGATCAATCGTCGACAGTTTGCCCGGCTTCGCTGTTTGTATGATCCCGTTCTGTGTAAGCCACAGCCAACGCCCCCAGCAAGTGCACCTGCGCATTCATGCGACGGGCACCGCTGGGCTTTCTGCGGGTGTAGTTGCCATCCGAATCCATCACCCAGGCTTGCAGATTGTCTGCGAGCAAAGTCTTTAAACCCTCGTCCAGCACGCGCTTCTTGAGCTTTTTGTCCGTGATGGGCACAGCCAGCTCAACGCGGCGAAAAAAGTTGCGGTCCATCCAGTCTGCACTGGAGATGTACACGTCATCGGCACCATCGTTGGAAAAGTAAAACACACGGCTGTGTTCCAGCAAGCGACCAACGACTGAACGCACGGTGATGTTCTCGCTCAAGCCCGGCACACCAGGCCTCAGCGCGCACACGCCGCGAACAATCAGGTCGATCTTGACGCCAGCTTGAGAGGCTGCATAAAGTTCATTGATGAGATGCGGCTCCAGCAGCGCATTCATGCGCGCCATGATTCGACATTTCTTGCCCTCTTTGGCCAAATCGATTTCGCGACGAACAGCAGAAACCACATTGCTGTGAAGGTTGAACGGACTGTTCCAGATCTTGCTCAGTTTGCGGGCACGTCCCAAACCTGTCAGGTGATTAAACACCTCATGCACATCATGCCCCAGTGTTTCGTCACAAGAGAACAGACCAAAATCTGTGTACAGGCGGGCTGTCCTTGGATGGTAATTGCCAGTGCCCAGGTGAACATACCTGCGCAAAACTGTCTTGCCAGAATCTGTAGTCTCCCGACGCACCACCATCAACATTTTTGCATGGGTCTTTTGCCCCACCACGCCGTAAACCACATGCGCGCCTACCCGCTCCAGCTTGGATGCCCAATTGATGTTGGCCTCCTCATCAAAACGGGCCATCAGCTCCAGCACCACCGTCACCTCTTTGCCACTGCGCGCGGCGGCCAGGAGGCTTTCCATCAACACGGACTCTGTACCGGTCCTGTAAATGGTCTGTTTGATCGCCACCACAGCAGGGTCAGTGGCAGCCTTTTTGATGAACTCCAGCACTGGGCTGAAACTTTGGTAGGGGTGATGCAACAGCACATCTCCCTTCTGAATGGCCTTGAAAATATCGTTTTCTTTCATCAAGGCCTCAGGACGACCCGGGGTGAACGGGATGAATTTCAGGTCGGGACGATCCACCCAATCCGGCAATTGCATCAATCGCACCAAATTCACCGGCCCATTGACGCGGTACAAAGCCTGCTCGTCCAAACCAAACTCTTTAAGCAAGCGCGCCGTCATCTCGGGCGAACACTGGTCTGCAACCTCCAGACGCACTGCATCCCCGAAATGCCGCTGCGACAACTCGCCCTGCAAGGCCACCCGAAGGTTGGTGATTTCTTCCTCATCAACATACAAATCACTGTTGCGAGTCACCCGAAACTGATACACACCGTGGACTTCCATGCCAGGGAAAAGCTCCGGAATGAAGGCCTGAAGAATGGATGTGAGCATCACAAAACCGTGCTCATAACCCGACAGATTAGACGGCATGCGTATCAGCCTGGGCAACGCCCGTGGTGCCTGCACAATGGCCACATTGGATACTCGGCCAAATGCATCGTGACCGGAGAGTTCTACCGCAAAGTTCAGCGACTTGTTGAGCACACGAGGGAAAGGGTGCGCAGGATCCAGGCCAATTGGAGTGAGTACCGGCAACACCTCTTGCCGAAAATACTGCCGCGCCCAATGCGCTTGCTCCTCATTCCACGAATTGACAGTCAGCAAAGCGATGCCTTCCTGACGCAAGGCGGGCAATACCGAGTCATTGAACAACCGGTATTGCAACTCCACCAAATCCTGCGAAATGACAGACACCCGCTGAAGGGTTTCTGACACGCTCAAACCGTCTTTGTCACGAAACTCCGGATTCTGGCGGATTTGCTCTTGCAGGCCCGACACGCGGATCTCGAAAAACTCATCCATGTTGCTGGAGACGATGCAAAGGTACTTCAAGCGCTCCAACAAGGGCACCCGTTCGTCCTCCGCCATGGCCAACACCCGTTTGTTGAATGCCAACACACCCAGCTCACGGTTCAGATAAAGGTCTTTGTTGGGTGGCACATCCGAGACGGCAGCAACTTTCAAGAGAAACTCCGAAGATATACAGTAATCTGGTCATGGTATTTCAAAAATATGACAAACATTTGACTGTGGTCAATCGTGCACAAGGGTGGACCGGCGTTTGCAGCAGACACCCCGCTTTTGTGGCATCCTAGCGCCTGACTGAAAAATCAAACAATGCAACGCATGTCTTCTCCACGCCAGTTGATTGCCTCGGTTGACATGGGCTCCAGCAGCTTCCGCATGATTGTTGCGCGGGTTGAGGAACTCAACGGCCAATCCCAGATTTATGTTGTTGACAGCCTGCGAGAGCCAGTGCGTCTTGGTGCCGGGTTGGACTCCAACAAGCGCCTAGACGAACCCTCGCAGGCGCGCGCCTTGGCTGCCCTGCAACGCTTTGGGGAGAGATTGCGCTCTTTTGAGCCACATCAGGTGCGTGCCGTGGCCACCAACGCGGTGCGCGTTGCACGCAATGCAGCCGAATTCATCGCCAAGGCTGAGGCCGCCCTGGGCTTCCCGATTGATGTGATCTCGGGCGTTGAAGAAGCACGGCTGGTTTACTGCGGTGTGGCCCACCAACTGCCCATAGGCCAGGGGAAACGCCTGGTCGTCGACATTGGTGGAGGCTCCACCGAGTTCATCATCGGCGAAGACTACGAACCCGAGGCCATGGAGAGCCTTTACATTGGGTGTGTCAGCACTGCG
The DNA here is from genome assembly GCA_036275255.1 of Limnobacter sp. Classification (GTDB taxonomy): domain Bacteria; phylum Pseudomonadota; class Gammaproteobacteria; order Burkholderiales; family Burkholderiaceae_B; genus Limnobacter. Next base: position 4,276 of record DASUEC010000237.1, read on the forward strand.
CAGGCCTACTTTGCAGACGGCAGCATCAGCGGCAGGGCCATGAAGAACGCCATCATGGCAGCCCGCAAGGAGGTTGCTGTGCTGCGCAGGCAAATCCTTGAAATGGGCTGGACGCATGCGATTGGTTCGTCGGGCACAGCCCGAGCACTGGCCGAAATCTGTGTAGCCAACGGATTCACAGAGCATGGCATGTCTGCCGAAGCGCTGGCAAAAATTCGGGAACATGTGGTGCTGGCGGGTCATCTGGATGCAATCACACTGGAAGGCCTGAAGGTGGATCGTTT
>DASUEC010000238.1:0-3274 GCA_036275255.1 Limnobacter sp.
CCGCTCACTGGGCAATCCGTGGCCGACTCGCTGGAAGCGTACATGCACAGCTCCGAGCAACTTGAAACCAAGCTGGTGTTGAATGCGGATACTCAGCAAGCCGCAGGCCTGATGCTGCAACAAATGCCCCTAGAGGGAGGCAAAGGCGCCGGACCCACGCACGATCCAGATGCATGGTCACGCTTGTGCGCCTTGGCTCACACCCTGCAAACGGATGAACACTTGAACATCGGCACCGACGAGCTTGCCAAACGGCTTTTTTGGGAAGAAGAGCCTGGCGTGCTGGCTGAGCGACAGGCGCATTTCGAATGCACATGCTCGCGCGAAAAAGTGGGAGCCATGCTGGTGACCCTGGGCAAAGAGGAGTTGGAGGACGCCCTGAAAGAAAACCCAACCGTGGAAGTGCAGTGTGATTTTTGTAACGCAAACTATGCGTTCAACGCCGAGGACTGCGCTGGTTTGTTCGAAGACACCCAAACCCGGCCGTCAAACACACTGCACTAGTTGGATGGCCCCGCTGGGGGATCAACGGCAGCAGGACCAGCCGCCTGCGGTTCGATCAACTGGATGAACACTTCGTCTTTTTTGATCATGCCGAAATCGTTGCGCGCGCGTTCTTCGATCGCCTCCACCCCCTCGGTCAGGCTGCGCACGTCGCCCTCCAACTGCTGATTTCGCAAACGCAACGCTTCATTCACCAATTTTTGCTGAGACAGCTGGTCTTGCAATTCGCTCACGCGCAGGATGCCCCCTTTGCCAAACCACAACGGGTATTGAAGCAAAATCAGCAAACCCAACAATACGAGGGAGATCAGCCTGGGATTCATATACAAGAAGGCCCCGCATTGCGGGGCCACCTTCACGCCAATCAGTCCAGGTTGTAGAAGGCTGCGCGGCCTGGGTAGTAGGCAATGTCACCCAGGTCTTCTTCAATGCGCAGCAATTGGTTATATTTGGCGATGCGGTCAGAACGGCTCATGGACCCGGTCTTGATTTGCATGGCGTTGGTGCCCACCGCGATGTCTGCAATGGTGCTGTCTTCGGTCTCTCCCGAGCGGTGAGAAATAACGGCGGTGTAACGTGCACGCTTGGCCATTTCAATGGCTGCGAATGTTTCGGTCAAGGTGCCAATCTGGTTGATCTTGATCAAAATCGAGTTGGCAATCTTCTTCTCAATGCCTTCGGACAAAATCTTGGTGTTGGTCACAAACAGATCGTCGCCAACCAGCTGCACCTTGCGGCCCAAGGTTTTGGACAAATAGGCCCAGCCATCCCAATCGTCCTCGGCCATGCCGTCTTCGATGGAGATGATGGGGTACTTGTTGCACCAGCTCTCCAGCAAATGCGCGAATTCCTGAGAACTCAACTCCATGCCTTCGCCGTCGAGCTTGTATTTGCCACCCTTGTAAAACTCGGAAGCTGCACAATCCAGACCCAAGGCAACCTGTGTACCAGGCTCAAAACCAGCGGTTTCAATGGCCTGAATAATCATTTGAATTGCAGCCTCGTGATTGGCCACGGACGGCGCAAAACCGCCCTCATCGCCCACAGCCGTGGACATGCCTTTGTCATGAATGATCTTCTTGAGTGCATGAAACACCTCTGCGCCGTAACGAATTGCTTCGCGGAAAGAGGGCGCACCCACTGGCAGAATCATGAACTCTTGAAGATCAAGATTGTTGTTGGCGTGAGCGCCGCCATTGATCACATTCATCATGGGCACAGGCAGGCTCATGCCCCCCATGCCACCAAAGTACCGGTACAAGGGCAGTCCGGTTTCTTCTGCGGCTGCGCGCGCCACCGCCATGGACACGGCCAGCGTGGCGTTGGCGCCCAAACGGCTTTTGTTCTCGGTGCCATCCAGATCAATCAGGTTTTGATCAAGAAACACCTGCTCCTGCGCGTCCAGGCCAAGAATCGCCTCGGAAATCTCAGTGTTGATGTTTTCAACAGCTTTCAGAACGCCCTTGCCCAGGTAACGGGATTTGTCGCCATCACGCAGCTCCACAGCCTCGCGTGTGCCCGTGGACGCGCCAGATGGGACCGCAGCACGGCCCATGGCACCGCTCTCCAGCAACACATCACATTCAACAGTGGGATTGCCGCGGGAGTCAATCACCTCACGACCAATCACGTCAACAATTGCGCTCATAATTTCCTCTTGGATGGATTTAAATGATTTGTATTCTATTCGGCTTCAAGCCATCAATTCCTGCTCGGCCAACGGACCCGACTTAACCAAGCGATCCAGCGCCTGCAAGGTTTGCAGTAGGGCTTTCATGCGTGGCAGAGGCCAGGCGTTCGGGCCATCAGACATGGCCTTGGCGGGATCGGGGTGTGTTTCCATGAACAAACCGGCCACGCCGACGCCCACCGCTGCACGGGCCAGCACTGGGACAAACTCCCGCTGACCTCCACTTGCAGTGCCCTGCCCGCCCGGCAGCTGCACACTGTGTGTGGCATCAAACACCACCGGGCAACCGGTGTTGCGCATGATGGCAAGGCTTCGCATGTCCGAGACCAGATTGTTGTAGCCAAAACTCACACCACGCTCACAAACCATGATGTTGTTGCCATCATCCCCGCTGGCAACGCTGGCTGCACGTGCCTTTTCAACAACATTGACCATGTCACCGGGTGCAAGGAACTGGCCTTTTTTGATGTTCACGGGCTTGCCGCAAGCAGCCACTGCTTCGATGAAATTGGTCTGCCTGCACAAAAAAGCGGGGGTTTGCAGCACGTCCACCACTGCGGCCACAGCAGATATCTCTTCAATCTCATGCACATCGGTGAGCACCGGCACATTCAGGGTCTTTTTGACGTTTTCCAGAATGGCCAAGCCTTTTTCCATGCCCAAGCCACGGAAACTTTTGCCAGAACTGCGATTGGCTTTGTCGTACGAGCTTTTGTAAATGAAGGGAATACCCAGGCTTTGGGTGATTTCTTTGAGCTGCCCGGCTGTGTCCATGGCCATTTGTTCAGACTCAATCACGCAGGGGCCTGAGATTAAAAAGAAAGGCTGATCAAGCCCGACGTCAAAGTTGCACAGTTTCATGGTTCGAATCTCCTTGATGAACGCAGCTTATAACGCCTTGCCTTGTTTGTGGGCCAATGCGGCTTTCACGTAGGCCAGGAAAAGCGGATGGCTGTCCCTGGGCGTGCTGGTGAATTCGGGGTGGAACTGCACGCCAATAAACCACGGATGATCGGGCAATTCCATGATTTCTGGCAAGTCTTCCGTGGGCGTTCGGGCAGAAATGCGAAGGCCCGCCGC
>DASUEC010000239.1:0-5006 GCA_036275255.1 Limnobacter sp.
AACCATGCCTCGCGTTAAACGTGGTGTAACGGCCCGCGCCCGTCACAAAAAAGTAATCGCCCAAGCCAAAGGCTTCCGCGGTCGTCGCAACAATGTATTCCGTATTGCCAAGCAAGCGGTGATGCGTGCTGGCCAGTACGCCTACCGCGACCGCCGCAACAAAAAGCGCGTGTTCCGCGCCCTGTGGATCACCCGCATCAACGCTGCAGTGCGTGAACACGGCATGACCTACAGCGTGTTCATCAACGGCCTGAAAAAAGCCGCCATTGGCCTGGACCGCAAAGTGCTGGCCGATCTGGCCGTGACCGACAAGGCAGCGTTTGCAGCCATCGTGGGTCAAGTCCGCGCCGTACAAGGCTAAATTCGGCAAAAAGCCCAATCTAGCCAAGCCAAAAACGGGGCCCTCGGGCCCCGTTTTTGTTTTGAGGCGGTACAATTCTGGGTTCAGCGCTACGCCGCACCACTCACACCCACATTCTGTTTCAAACCCATGGATGCTTCGCTTTTAGCCATACTGACCGAGGCCGAACAGGCCATGTCCTCCGCCCATGACTCCGCCAGCCTGGAGAACATCAAGGCCCAGTTTTTGGGCAAGCAGGGCAAGGTCACCGAGTTGCTCAAGGGCATGGCCACACTCAGCCCCGAAGACAAAAAAACCCGGGGTGCAGAAATCAATCAATTGAAGCAGCAGGTGGAGGCTGTGCTCAATGCCAAACGCCAGGCCTTGGCAGACGCTGCCATGCAAGCCAAGCTGCAAGCGCAGGCCATTGACGTGACCAAGCCAGGGCGCGCGCGCGGCGCAGGTGGCCTGCACCCCGCCATGCGCACCCTGGAGCGCATTGAAGAAATTTTCACCACCGTGGGTTTTGATCTGGCCGATGGCCCGGAAATTGAAACCGACTTCCACAACTTCACCGCGCTGAACACACCCGAGAATCACCCGGCCCGTTCCATGCACGACACGTTTTATGTGGAAGGCACAGGCGGCAACCTGCTGCGCACGCACACCTCGCCCATGCAGGTGCGCTACATGCAAACCAACAAGCCACCCATCCGCATAATCGCGCCGGGCCGTGTCTACCGAGTCGACAGCGACGCCACCCACTCACCGATGTTCCACCAGGTGGAGGGCCTCTGGATTGACGAGGGAGTGAGCTTTGCCGATCTCAAGGCGGTCTTCATGGACTTCCTCAAAACCTTCTTTGAAACCGACGACATCACCATACGCTTCCGGCCCTCGTTTTTCCCGTTCACCGAGCCTTCTGCCGAAATTGACATGGCCTTCACCAGCGGGCCCAACAAGGGCAAGTGGCTGGAGATCGCCGGTTGTGGCCAGGTGCACCCCAACGTGTTGCGCCATGTGGGCATCAACCCCGAGACCTACACCGGGTTTGCCTTTGGTGTAGGCCCCGATCGCTTGACCATGCTGCGTTATGGCATCAATGACCTGCGCCTGTTCTACGAAAACGACATCCGTTTTCTGCAGCAATTCAACTAATTCACGCTTGGAATTCCGACGATGCAATTCACAGAGTCCTGGTTGAAATCCCTTGTCAACACGCCGCTGAACACCCACGACCTGGCTGAAAAGCTCACCATGGCCGGTCTGGAGGTGGAAGAGCTGGAGCCCCTCGCGCCCGAGTTTTCTGGTGTGGTGGTTGGCCTTGTGCTTAAAAAAGACAAACACCCCGACGCAGACCGACTCAGCGTGTGCCAGGTGCAGGTGGGCGAGGGCGATGTGCGCCAAATTGTGTGCGGTGCACCCAATGTGGCCGAGGGCCTGAAAGTGCCTTGCGCCCTGCCAGGTGCCTCGCTGCCCGGTGGCTTTGCCATCAAACCCACCAAAATGCGCGGCGTAGAAAGTGGCGGCATGCTCTGCTCGGGCAAAGAGCTCGGCATACCCAGTGAGGTGGACGGCCTGCACATTCTGGCAAGCGACGCACCCGTGGGTGTCAATGTGCGCGACCTGCTGGGCTTGAACGAAATGAAGTTTGTACTCAAGATGACGCCCAACCGCGCCGATTGCCTGAGCGTGTGGGGTGTGGCACGCGAAGTGGCAGCCCTCACGGGCGCCACACTGAACGCGCCTTCCTTCGCCCCCGTGGCCCCAAGCATTGGTGACACACTGAATGTGACCGTCGAGAACCCCGACCTGTGCGGCCGCTTTGCCGGGCGAGTGGTTCGCGGTGTAAACAACACCGTTAAAACCCCCCAGTGGATGGTCGATCGTCTCGAGGGCGCTGGCCAGCGCAGCTTGAATGCGCTGGTGGACATTTCCAACTATGTGATGCTGGAGCTGGGCCGCCCCAGCCATGTGTTTGACCTGAGCAAGGTGCAAGGCGATCTCACCGTGCGCTGGGCACGCGAAGGCGAAACGCTCAAACTGCTGAACGGCATGGATGTTGCCCTGAAGCCGCACATGGGCGTGATCTGCGATGCCAACGGCCCAGAGGCCTTGGCAGGCATCATGGGGGGCGACCACACGGCGGTTTCAGAGTCCACCACCGATATTTTTGTAGAGGCCGCGTTTTGGCATCCCGACGCCATTGTGGGCCGCGCACGCGCGTTCAATTTTTCCTCGGATGCCTCCCACCGCTTCGAGCGTGGCGTTGATTTTCAAACCATCCCGGAGCACCTTGAGCGAATCACCGCCCTGATTCTCGAGATTTGCGGTGGCCAGGCAGGCCCGGTGGTAGACCAGGTGCTTGATTTGCCTGCGCGCAATCCAGTGGCTCTGCGCCATGCCCGCGCCGAGATGGTCATTGGCATGCCCTTCACCCGGCAGCAGGTGGAGGACGTGTTCACCAAGCTGGGCTTCACATTTCGCACAGAAGGGCAGGGCGCAGACACGCGCTACGTGGTGAGTCCACCCACTTACCGCTTCGACATCAACATTGAAGAAGACCTGATCGAAGAAGTGATTCGTGTGGTCGGTTACGACAACCTTCCACTGCGTTCTCCCCGTGGCCAGCTCAAAATGCTGCCAGCACCCGAGGGCAAGCTCAGCCGCCACGCCATTCGCCGCCAAGTGGCTGCCTTGGGTTACCAAGAGGTGGTGAGTTACAGCTTTACGCCCGAACAATGGGAAGCCGACTTCAACGCCAACACCGACCCAGTGCGCTTGCTCAACCCAATTGCCAGCCACCTCAGCGTGATGCGCTCCACATTGGTCGGCAGCCTCACAGGTGTGCTTAAACACAATCTGGGCCACCGGGTGGACCGCCTGCGCGTGTTTGAATTGGCCCGTGTGTTTGAAAAAAATCCCAAGGTGAGCGACGGCCCGCAGACCGTGGCAGGCTTTGTGCAAACCTGGAAGGTGGGAGGGCTGGCCTATGGGCTGGCCGACCAGTTACAGTGGGGCGCTTCCAACAACCGGCCACTCGACTTTTTTGATGTCAAAGGCGATGTGGAGCAGCTTCTTCTGGGCCGCAAAACCGAGTTCAAGCCCTTTGAGCATCCCGCTTTGCACCCTGGGCGCTGTGCGCAAGTGCTGGTCAACAACAAGGCCATTGGCTTTGTGGGCGAGTTGCACCCCCGCCTGGCCCAGTCGTATGACCTTCCCCAGGCCCCAGTTGTTTTTGAACTCCTGCTGGATGGCCTGAACACCCGCAAATTGCCCGCTTTTCAAGAGGTGTCCAAGCAGCCGACCGTGGTGCGCGATCTCGCATTTGTCGTTGATCGCAACGTTGCTGCGGCGCAGCTCAAAAAAGCGCTGACAGATGTGAAAGAGGACAAGCAAGGCTGGGTGAAATCGGTTATCCTTTTCGATGAATTCGTGCCGAAAGACGAAGGTAAAGGTCTGAATCTAAATGAGAAAAGTTTGGCATTCCGACTCACCTTGCAGGCTGCAGACCGCAGCTTGACCGATGCCGACATCGACCCATTGCTGAAAAAAATGATTGAGCAGGCCTCCCAATCTTGCGGTGCCCGCCTGCGTTAACGTTCATAAATAGGTAGAACTCACTGTGGATCAAGTTGTGTTGAATGATGATCGTTCCAACGAAACAAGTCCCCGCGCCGATCGTCTCGATCTGATTGAAGACGGTCTGGCCTCGGGCTCACTCACCAAGGCCGAACTGGCCGAGATGCTGTTTGACAGCCTTGGCTTGAACAAGCGCGAAGCCAAAGACTTTGTCGACGCTTTTTTTGATGAAATTCGCAGCACCCTCGAAGGTGGCGATTCTGTCAAGCTTTCCGGCTTTGGCAACTTTCAATTGCGTGACAAGCCCCAGCGCCCCGGCCGAAATCCAAAAACTGGCGAAGAAATCCCCATTGCTGCCCGCAGAGTGGTAACCTTTCATCCCAGCCAAAAACTTAAAGCAATGGTTGAATAATTTGCCCCAAATTATTTAAAAACCAGCTCGAAACAATGCAAAAAACGGTCAACGCAGACGCAGTGCCAACCACCGCAAGCTTGCCGCCCATACCGGCCAAGCGCTACTTCACCATTGGCGAAGTCAGCGAGCTTTGCGGTGTAAAAACCCACGTGCTTCGGTACTGGGAGCAAGAATTCACCCAGTTGAAGTCGATCACGCGTCGCGGCAACCGGCGCTATTACCAGCACCATGAAGTGCTGTTTATTCGCCGCATTCGCGAGTTGCTTTACGAGCACGGGTTCACCATCAACGGGGCACGCAATCGCTTGGATCAGGAAAAAAACGGCCCGGCGGGTGAGGCGCCATTGCCCGTTTTAATCGACCGAGAAATATTGAAAGAACAGCTGCTGAATTTGCGCGAAGCGCTGAAAGCCTGATTGTTTGTGTGTATAATCCAGCCTTCTTCGGAATGTAGCGCAGCCTGGTAGCGCACTTGCATGGGGTGCAAGGGGTCGGAGGTTCGAATCCTCTCATTCCGACCAAATAAATCAAGGGCTTAGGTGTAACAACCTGGGCCCTTGTTCTTTTCCAATCGCCTCAGTAACACTTGGTACAGCGTACTCGCTTGAAATCATGATTTCAAGTAACTCGACTCGCTTCCATATTTTGCAGCATGGCCCGATTGGTTTT
>DASUEC010000240.1:0-5035 GCA_036275255.1 Limnobacter sp.
TGAGACAAAGGCCAGTCCAAGCCGGGCATGGACACCTCTGATGCAGGTTTGCCAGAGTGCGCATCCAAGTTCAGTGCCGATGAAGCCTGGCGCGTGGGCTGGGCGGGCGCTGAAGACATGCCGGCAATCAATGGTGCAGGGGCGTAGTTGGCCATCGGATTGTCAAGCGCCCACGTGCCTCGCAAACCCATCTCTTGATAAGAATGCGCGGTGGCTCCGCCCAAGATGGCGATGGCCAAATTGGCCTGATCCGCATTGTAAATTGCTCTGTCGAACGGAGTACTCATGTAACACCAACCCTTGTAGTAGTTGGTATTACATCAAACTCACGCGGCAGGCTCAATCCGGAAAGTGATATGTTTGCAAGTCGGATTTGTAAGCAATCCATGCAGTTTTCTAGGGAAATTCACCACAATTCACCACTTTGGGGTTACACATTCTCAACTGCAACGTAAAACCACTCTTGGCCAGCCTGTGAGGCGGTGTTTGGAAACACGATGAAACCGTCCCGCGGCGCACGAACTTCGTCGCCATTGTGCCGTATTCCGACCAGCTCACCGCGGCGAATTTTGTCAAAACTGGACCATGCCCGCACGAAGGCATCGTCAGCATGCTGCTTGTCAATCACCTCCACCAGGCTCAAATGCTGATACTGCCGAGCGGGCTCGGGTGACTCACCTTCTACAAGGCCCAAATGCAAAAGGGCATTCTGGATGGCCCGGTAGGCCACTTCAGGCCCTCTCGGGTCATCATGCTGACCACACTCAAGCGTGACAGCATAACCTCCTGCGGCACGCATGCACTCGGTGGTTCCCATGCCATAGCGGGGGTCGGTGTTCAAACCATCCGCCGACTGACCGGTGCTGCGGATATAGGCGATGCGGCTGGAAACGCCTTTGGCATAGGTATCCAGCCAGCCATCGACAAAACGGCTGACCCCCAAACGCATGGCCAAGGCCCGCTCAGGGCTCTCATGGTCAAAGGGTTCCAAATCGCCGGTGTTGTTTTTGGGACCAAACAATGCAAACGGCACATCACCTTTCTGGAAGCTGTGAATATCCAGCAACACGTCGTGTCGAGCAAGCAACGGGCAAAGCCAATTGGCGACGTGATCCTCAAAATCTTTGGGTGCATCGGTCGGTGCCAAATTCCGATTGAGGTTTCGATCACCGTTGCGTTGTTTGCGGTTGTAGGCCAAGGGGTTGGTCACCGGCACGAAAGTGAGTTCGCCAGCAAGAAGCACACGCTCACCACTGTCGAATTCAGCAATCATTTTGAGAATGGCCTGAGTACCAGACACCTCGTTGCCATGAACCGCCCCAAGCACAATCAGTTTTGGGCCTGGCTGCAGCGCAGTGAAGGTGACAGACTTGAATTGCAAGGCCAGAGGCGTGGCGGGCAAGGCAGGAAACTGCATGGCAAACATTCACCAAAATGCTTTCAATGGACGCAGGTTACCACAAAGAAAAAGGGCAGCTTGCGCTGCCCCCATGGTGTGCAAGATTAATTCCAGCGTGGTGTCACGTTGGCATGTCAACCGATGCACCAAACCGCTTCTTCAGAGCGCCAAAGGCCAACAGTCGCACCAGGGCGGGAATCAAGATGACCGCACCAATCATGTTCCACAGGAACATGAATGCGAGCAACATGCCCATGTCGGCCTGAAACTTAATCGCCGAGAATGCCCAAGTGAACACACCGAGCGCCAGGGTAACCGCAGTAAGCGCCACCGCAACGCCAGTGGAGCGCAAGGTCTCAAAATAGGCCTGCTTGAAATTCAGCCCCTTGGCGAGGAAGCTCTCCAGTCGGTTATAAATGTAAATGCCATAATCCACGCCAATGCCCACGCCCAACGCAATCACGGGAAGGGTGGCCACTTTGATACCTAGATCCATCTGGACCATGATCACCCGGCAAAGCACTTCGGTGATGAACAAGGGGATCATGATGGCAAGCATCACGCGGAAGCTCTTGAACTCCCACCACACAAGCAGACCAACAATGCCATAAACCAGCAGCAACATGGTGCGCTGAGCCTGTTCCACAACAATGTTGGTGGCCGCCTCAATCCCGCTGTTGCCGGCGGCGAGGATGAACCGCGCGTCGTCGGTGTTGTTCTCCGCCGCAAAAGTCTCCACCTTGGCGACCACACGCTCCAGTGTCTCTGCCTTGTGGTCTGACAGGAACAGAATCACCGGCGTCATGGAGCACTCCGCGTTGTACAGCGTGGTCGGAATGTTTTTGTGCGCACCGTTGGAAATGAAACGGTCACGCGAGATCGCAAGCCACTTTGGGTTTCCGCCATTGAAGCCTGCAATGATGTTTTTCATCACAGTGAACAGCGACACGGTCCCTTCAACGCCTTCAACGTTCTCCATCTCCCACTGGAAGCGATCCACCGCAGAGGCCACAGGGTAGGCACCACACTCGCCGGCAGGCGTTTCAACCATGACCACGAATACGTCGGAGCTCGTGGAGTAGTTCTCTACCAGAAACTTCACATCCTGGTTGTATCGCGAGTCGGGTCGCAACTCCGGCGCACCGGGATCCAGGTCACCAATCTTGATGTCTGATGAAATCACCAGCCCAGCAGCCAGAATAGCCGCCGCGCCCAAAGTGACGGCGCCCGCCACCTTCTTTTCGGTCAGGCGCGAAAGCGCATGCGATATTGTGTGTTTGCTGGCTTCCTGCTTGGCCACTTGCTTGAGGCCAGACTCAGTCACATCGGCATAGCTCATCAACACCGGCAAGAGGAACATTTTGGTGAAAATGATCACTGCCACACCGATGGATGCACTGATGGCCAACTCACGAATTACACCGATCTCAATCACGAGCAGAGTGGAGAAACCCACCGCATCAGCCAGCAAGGCCACAGAACCCGGAATGAACAACAGGTGGAACGTCGCTTTGGCCGCATCCATTTTGCTTGCACCGTGAAACCGCTCGGCAGCCATGGTGCGCACGTTCTGGATCGCATGGCTCACCCCAATGGCAAACGTCAGGAAGGGCACCAGAATTGAGTAAGGATCCAAGCCAAAACCGAGCAAGCTAACCGCGCCCAAGTGCCAGATCACAGCCAGAGAGCAGCAAAAAATGGTTGCAGCCGTGCTCTTCCAGCAGCGTGAATACCAAAGCAGCAAAATCACCGTCAAAACAAAAGTGATTGCAAAAAAGCCTGCGATCGCCTTGGCGCCGTCAATGAGGTCACCCACCACCTTGGCAAAGCCGGTGATGTGGATTGAAATGTTTTCGTCCTGATACTTGTCACGCACCAACGACTCAATGCGCTCGGAAAGCTTCCCATAGCTGAGCTTTTCACCGGTATCAGGATCAATCTCCAACAATGGCGCAAGAATGATTGCAGAACGCTCATCGTTGGCCACCAAAGAACCGATCCTCCCGGAACGCTCCACATTGGCCTTCACATCTGCAATCTGCTCAGGTGTTCCGGAGAAGCCCTGCCCGATGACCGGGCCCATCCGCAAACCTTCTTCAGTCACTTGTCGCCACATCACGTTGGGCGTCCAGATGGAACTCAGATTGCCGCGATCAACCCCCGGAATATAGAACACCTCGTCGGTGATCTGACGGAGTTTCTCCAAAAACTCCGCTTCATAAATGGTGCCGTTTTTGTTATGCACCGCGATGCGCAGCACATTACCCAAAGGACGCAATTCGTTTTCGTACTTGAGATAATTCGCAATAAACGGGTGAGTCACTGGCACCATCTTTTGAAAAGATGCATCTGGCCTCAACTGCACAGCGTGATATGCAAAAAACACCGAAAGAATCGCAAAGACTGCGACGACCAGCTTTCGATGACCAAACAGAAGCGCCTCAAAAAACCGCTCCGCCTTGCCCAATTCTTCTTGATTACTCATGACTGTCTTGTCCAATTAACGTGGCATGTTCAAAAGTCGCGGGCCACCCTGGCTACTCAGCACAAGTGTATTGCCCACTTGCGCCATGCCCGTCACAGGTTTGCCCTCTTCCTTGGTCACCATGCTCAGTGTGGTGCCGGTTTCATCTGTTGCAATCAGTCGGCCCTTCTGATCAACAAAAATCACACGTTGGCCAGCAATCAAACCCTGCACCAAGCTCTCCTTGGTCGGGCTTTTCAACTGCCACCATGCTGTTGCACCTGGACCTAGTCGGTACACATTGCCACCAAACCCATACGCAAAAACTGTGGGCTCGCCTGCGGCATTGCGGGTTACAGCAGTGCCATAAAAGTGGCCGATGTATCCAGAATCAAGTCGTTCCCAGGTCTTGGCAAAATCGGTAGACCGGTAAATACGACCTGCCTCACCGGCAATCAACAGCAGACCGGTGGAATCCCCATACAAGCCGTTGTAATGCCGGAAGTCCGGATTGTTCAAACGGTCCGCAATCAGTGTCCAGTTGGCCCCGCCGTCCGTGGTCTCAAAAATCTGGCCATAGCTGCCAACGACCCAACCGGTGTTCTCATCCTTAAACCAAACATCAAGCATGGGACGCGCCGGGCCAAAACGTGCACCAGCTTCCGCATCTTCAAATGCAAACGTGGCTGTTTCCAACGCCTCATTCATCGCCTCTTGTTCAGCTGGCGTGGCTGCATCATAGCGTGCCTGGATGTCGTCCATTTTTCTTTTCGCAGCGGCAACCACTTGCGCATTGGCCTTGTTGCCATCGAACACGCGGCTCCAGGTGGAACCGGCATCTGTCGACTTCAACACCACACCATCGTGCCCCACCACATAGGCCACCTTGTCAGAAGCAAACACCACGCTGGTGAAGTTGACAGACACAGGCACTTGCGCTTGTGTCCAAAGTCGACCCTCGCCGTCCTTCACCCCCGATGCTGGCTCCGCAGCCGCAAGGTCCTTTTTCAGGACAATGCCACGCTCACCAACCATCAGCACATTGCTTCCCTGTGCTGTGACATTCAACATCAATGCCTTCGCGGCCTTTGGCGCCATGATCGCAGGCAAATCCAAAGGATCCTTGAAAGCCCAGGCCGAGGGCAATATGGCCAGACTGAGCAGCAAGCAAA
>DASUEC010000241.1:0-2903 GCA_036275255.1 Limnobacter sp.
GTGTTTGCTGCGCAGACCGGTTTGATAAGTGATGGCACCTCCCTGAGAGAAGCCCGCAAGCACAATCCGGTTTGGGGCAAAACCTGCAGCAATTTGCGCCTCAATCAGGGCTTCAATGCTCGCCTGGCTCGCCCGGATGCCCGCCTCATCTTCCTGGCGTTGCAGGTCCACATTGCGAATGTCGTACCAGGCGCGCATCACATAACCGCCGTTGATGCTTACAGGGATTTGAGGCGCATGCGGAAATACAAACCGGGTGGCCGGCAGGCCCATTTGCTCCAGTTCTTTCACGATGGGCACAAAGTCGTAACCGTCGGCCCCAAGGCCATGCAGCCAAATCACGCACATCGCAGGATTGGGTCCTGTTTCAACGGTCACGCTGTCCATGTGCTTGCTCATGCCTTGCTTCCTTCTGGGTTGTTGCGAATGGCTGATTTTGGTCGAAAAGCCTTGATGATTTCATCCCTTGTCTCGAGGTATGGGCCGCCAATCAGGTCGATGCAATAGGGCACCGCTGCAAAAATTCCTTTCACGAGGGTTTTGCCATCGACGTCTTTAAGACCCTCCAGTGTTTCTGCGATGGCCTTGGGTTGGCCGGGCAGGTTGAGGATCAGGCTCTCATTGCGTATCACAGCCACTTGGCGAGACAATATGGCGGTGGGTACAAAATGCAGGCTGATCTGTCGCATCTGTTCCCCAAACCCAGGCATTTCCTTGTGTGCCACCGCCAGTGTTGCCTCCGGGGTGACGTCCCGCTTGGCAGGCCCTGTTCCGCCTGTGGTGCAAATCAGATGGCAGCGGTCCAGGTCAGCCAGCCGTACCAAGGCCTGTTCTATCTCATGCTGCTCATCGGGAATCAGCACTTCCACAAACTCAATCGGGTTGTGCAAGGCCTTGGTCAAACATGCCTTCAAGCTTGGAATGCCCTGGTCCTGGTAAACGCCCTGGGAGGCCCGGTCGCTCACCGACACCAAGCCAATCTTGACGGGTTCAAAACTCATGCAGAATTCTCCTGGGCATGGTCTTCAATAAGGCGGTAGATGATCTGGAACAACTGCCTGTAATTGCGCGGAGGCTTGTTGGCAGAGCGCTCTTGGGCCGCTTGCCGAATCATCGGGTTCAGGTTTTCCTGGGCGGCCGCCGGGTATGCCTTGATGAGCTCAGCCAGCAACGCCGGGTTCTCGATCAATCGTTCACGCCATTCTTCAGCCGCATGCAAGTGAAGGGTTTTGAGCTTTTGTTCAATGCTTTCCCCGTTGACCCAGGCTTGGATTTCCTCGTGTTCTTCCTGGCGCATCACCTTGCCAATGAACTGCAATTGCCGCTTCTTGGCGCCAAAACTTCGGCATTTGTGAAACTCTGCAATGGCTTCCAGCATGCGTTCGCTCACCGGCGCGCGCTTGACTTTTTCAAATGGCAGGTCGCAAAGGGTTTTGCCCAGGTCTTGTAGGGCGAGCATGTCTCGCTTGACGGCGGACTTGCTGGGGCGATCATCTTCATCAAAGTCGCTGTTGTGGTCGTTTTCTGTGTTCATGGCCTGTATATTAGCCATTTTTGGCAGTGATTTCCGCAGGGCAATATGGGCTTTAGCTTTAAATCCGAGACATTTCAAGAATTGACCGAGTATGCACTCAAGAAGGCCAAGGCCTTGGGGGCAAGCGATTGCGCAGTCGACATCAGCGAGGCTGTCGGGCAGTCGGTGAGCGTGCGCATGGGTGAAATAGAAACGATTGAACAAACCCGAGACAAAAGCTTCGGAGTTAGCGTGTTTGTGGGCCAGAAGCGTGGCAATGCCTCTTCGTCTGATTTTTCGCTGTCGGCCATCGATGCAGCCATTCAGGCCGCGCTGGACATTGCCAAATACACCGCCGCCGATAAGTTTGCAGGGTTGCCAGAGCCCGTTGAATTGTCAAAGCGTCACCGGGATCTGGACCTTTATCACCCTTGGTCCATTTCCACGGCCAAAGCGGTTGAAAAAGCCCTCACCATGGAGCAAGCCGCTTTTGATGTGAGCAAAAAAATCCGCAATTCCGACGGCGCGAATGTGTCCACGGAAAGCGGCCACTTCTTTGCAGCCAACAGCCGAGGCTTTCGAGGGGGTTACCCGTATTCACGCCATTCTTTGTCTGTGTCTCCGATTGCACAGGCGGGCAAGACCAAAGACAGCCCCATGCAGCGCGATTATTGGTATTCCTCCGAACGGAATGCAAAAAACCTGGACAAACCAGCGCGCATTGGCAAGTATGCGGCCGAGCGTGCCTTGGCGCGTTTGGGGGCCAGGCCCATCGGCACACGCAAATGCCCGGTGGTGTTTGAGGCGCCTGTGGCCGCTGGCTTGATTGGCCACTATGTGGGGGCCGTGTCGGGCTCCTCGTTGTATCGCAAAACTTCATTTTTGCTCGATTCGCTGGGCAAACCGGTGTGGGCGCCCCACATCAGCATCAAGGAAGACCCCTACATTGAGGGCGCACACGGCAGTTCACCGTTTGATGAGGAAGGCGTTAAAGTGAAGCCGCGCACCGTGGTCAAGAAGGGTGTGTGTAACGGTTACTTTTTGTCGACCTACTCGGCCCGAAAATTGGGTATGCAGTCCACCGGCAATGCCGGGGGCACCCACAACCTGATTCTGGGCTCAACGCGCACCGTCAGTGGCGGTCTGGATGGTTTGCTGAAAACCATGGGAACGGGGCTTTTGGTCACCGAGTTGATGGGGCAGGGGGTCAACGGGGTGACTGGCGATTATTCGCGTGGTGCGTTCGGATATTGGGTTGAAAACGGGGTGATCGTTCACCCTGTTGAAGAAATCACGATTGCGGGCAACCTGAAAGACATGTTGGCCCACATTGTGGCCGTGGGCGACGATGCCCAGTGGTGGGGCAGCAAGCACGTTGGCAGCATCCTGA
>DASUEC010000242.1:0-15268 GCA_036275255.1 Limnobacter sp.
CGTGGCCGAGATCCAGAACATGTTTTGAGCGGCCTGCGCATTGCTTACACCAATCACATTGGTAAACCAGGGCCCCACCCACAGGCCGTGAAAAGCCATGAAACCGCCCTGGGTGATCATCGCCAGGGGCGCAACACGCCAAAAATGCGGATGTCGGAAGATGGTCCGATACCCTTGCGCCATCTCACCCACGGATTCTGCTTTTTGGGGCTTGAAGAGGGCAGGCAAGGCAAACCAAAGTGCAAAGCCCGCAATCACACACAACACCGCCGCCACAACAAACACGCCACGCCAGCCCAGCGTAGGCAAGGCGGCCTCCACGGGGGTGGTGACGGTGAGTGCACCCAGCGAGCCCGCCACCAGCATCCAGGAAGACAAAGAGGCCTGCAGGTGGGGGCGAAAGTAAAGCGAGTACGCTTTGACCGCAGCCATGAGGCAGGCAGACACACCCACACCAATCAGCGCACGCGCCACCCATAGCCATGCAAACGAGCTGGCCATGGAAAACAGCAGTGCGCCCAGTGCGGCAAAACCAATGAGCACTGCCTCCACACGCCGTGGACCATAACGGTCTAGCATCACGCCCACGGGCAATTGCATGAGGGCAAAACTTAAAAAGTAAGCCGATGCGAGCAAACCGAGCTGCGCTGCGCTCAAGCCCAACTCTTGAACCAGCGGTTGAGCAATGACGGCATTGATGGCGCGAAAACCATAACTGAGCAAATACGCGGCCGCAAAAATGACGAACATGCGCATGGCCAGACGCCCGCTGACATACACATGCTCAACCCCGTCCGGGCCGAGCTCCCGCGACACATCGGAATGGTTTAGCAGACTCATGCGCCAAAGCTCCTCATTGACCAAGCAGCGAAAAGCCACTGAACCAGGTTGTTTGCAACTCGGGAGCAGGGGTTTGGCCCTGACCCATCAGCACCACCTCGTAAAGAACGCCGCGCCTTTCAAAAAACCGGGCCACCGCATGGCCGTCCTCGCCCGAAGGCAGGGTGCCCCGCAATTCCAGCCCCCAAGCGGCTTGCCCCAGCCACTCCATCGGTTGCAGATTTGCTGCACCCGCCTGCACATTGTTGGCCAGGGCCTGGGCGAGCGCACCACGCAATACATCGGCCTGCCCCTGCAACTCCCCACGCAGCGGCACCGTGCCCACTGCAAAATAGCTGCCCTCCACCTGCGCAGCATGCAAGGTGAGCGGAACTTTCAAACCCGCAAGGTCGAGGGTGCGTGTCACCATGACCGGTTTGTCTGGAAAGGTGGCCACATAGCCAATGTCCGTGTTGGGCACTGCGCGCCAGTTGAAGGCTGGTGAACAAGCCTGAAGCACGCACATGGCGGCAATGAAGAAAAAAACTCGAAGGCTTTCGAACAACATGGTGAAATGACAGCACTTTGGCGCGAGAATGAAGAGTGCACCATTGTAGGTGCCTTTTGATTCCATCAACAGCCGTATTCACCCCGAGCAAACACCATGGGCATTGTCAAATTCAAATCCAAGGCAGCAGCCGACATTGTGATGCTCAAGCCTCACGCCGACAAACTTTTCAAAATCATGGGCATTGAAACCGGAGAGCGCGGTGTGATCGAGCCAGCCAACCTGGCCCACGCGCACGCACAATTGGTGGCAGCCATCAACCATGAACGCATGGCCCGGGCAGACCAGGCTGTTCAGGAGGAGGATTTGAGCCCGGAGGAGCGACTCGCTTTGCGCAATCATGTGTCGCTGGAACAGCGGGCTTACCCGCTGTTGAAGATGCTGGAAGAAGCAAAAAGAAAAGATGTGGATGTGCATTGGGGGTTTTAAACCCCCAATGCACGCAAGCTGTTGATCAGGCGCTCACTTCGTGACGACGCACGGGGCCTGCAATGGCTTCCACCTGTGCTTGGGTCTTTTTGCCCAAGCCAATCATGAAGCCCAATTCTGCAACCACAAACAGCGGGCCAATCGCCAAACCGATCATGTCATCGACAAAGGCGGGTTTGCGGCCTTCGTAATAGTGCCCGACAAACTGGATGACCCAGCCAACCACAAACACACCCACGCCTGCGGACAGCCAGGCCAAGGTGCTGGCGGTTGCAAACGTGCCGGCCACCAGCAGAAGCGCACCATGAACAATAAACATGGCCAAGCCGTAGCCCAAGCTCAGCTTGAAATAAAAAATACTGGACACCAAAAACACCACCAAAGCTGGCGTAACCGCGATGCCAGCGACATCCACTGACCAGCGCGACAGCAAAATGAGCACCGAAAGCACAATGATGGGCACACCCACAAAATGGGTCGCAATGTTGCGGGGGTCGCGGTGGTAGGTGGCGTAGTTGGCCAACTGTTCGACCAGGGTTTTCATGAGAGTCTCCTTGAAGCGGGCTTTGCCCTGCGCGTTTTATACATGCCCATCGTGACAAATCAATGCGTGAAGGTCTGTCAATTGCCTGACATTTGGTGCTAATTTAGACGTTGGGCAGGAGACATCATAAGACAACAGCATGCAAGCACCCCACATTCAGCAAATCCTGGCACGCGGCAAATGGTTTGCCAATTTGCCCGCCGCCCTGCAGCAGGCATTGCTTGCACACGGTGTCATCAAGCATTTTCCAAGCGGGCAACGGCTGTTTTCACGGGGGGATTGCGCCGATGGCCTGTACGCCGTGCTCAAAGGCTCTGTGCAAATTGTGGGCGCAAACCGCCACGGCGCCGACGACAAACATGTGATTCTCACCTTGATTGACCCGCCAGACTGGTTTGGCGAAATCTGCCTGTTTGACCGGCAACCTCGAACACACGATGCCGTGGCCGACGGCGCAGTCACCGTGTTCCACTTGCGACAAGGGCTGCTGGACCAATTGATCCATGACAATCCAGCCTACTGGCGGGAGTTTGGCTTGCTGCTGACCCAAAAGGTCAGGCTGATCTTCGGTGCCATTGAAGACGCTGCCCTGCTGCCCACCCCCATGCGCCTGGCTCGACGACTGCTGCAAATGGCTGAAGGCTATGGCATACGGACCGACAGCTCGGTGAGCGCGAGAACTTTGCACGTGTCCCAAGAAAAACTGTCCGCCATGCTGGCCATTTCAAGACAAACCGTGAACCAGATGCTCAAAGAAATGGAACAGGAAAACCTGCTCAAACTGGGCCGGGGCAGCATCGAAATTTTAAACCTCGATGGCCTGAAGCAAAAAGCGCAATTTGCCTCGCATTAAAAAATCTTCGAGGCAATGCATCCAAGTCAGTCCCTGCTGTGTTCGTCATGTGTGGAGCGCGCTTGAGCCGCTCGCATACTTTGCATCATACAGAGGGGTAAAGGAATGACTTTCAAGAAAAAGTGGATTGCCGTGGCCATGTCCAGCCTTTTGCTGGGCGCTTGCCTAAACAACGACAACCAGCAAAACCTGAGCGCAGGCGATGTGTTTGTGCTGACCAGCAATGGCCAGTTGGCCAGTTTCAATCGCACAGAGCCGTCGGTTGTTCGCACGAGCGTGCCTGTCACAGGGCTTGTGGCCGGTGACAGCCTGCTTGGCATGGATTTCCGCCCGCGCGATGGACAGCTTTATGCGGTGGCCAGAACCACCCCTGGCAACGGCGGTCGCCTGTACACCATCAACACCAACACTGGTGCTGCAACGGCCGTGGCCACCCTGGCAGCCGCCGTGGGGTCTGCTTACACCAACATCGATCCGGCAGCCACCTCGTTTGGTGTGGACTTCAACCCAGCGGCCGATGCATTGCGGGTCATCAGCAACACCGGCCAAAACCTGCGCATCGTCATGAACGCAGGTGGGGGCAATGTGTTGGGCTCAACCTTCCTGGACACGCCCCTGAACCGCACTGATGGTTCGGCCAATCCGTTTGCCGACACAGGAACGGCTTACACCAACTCGTTCGATGGCACCTCAAGCACACGCATGTTCAACCTGGATGTGACCAATGGCAACCTCATCCAGCAGACCACGCCCAATGCGGGAACCACCGTGGTGGCTGCACCCTTGTTTGCAGCCGCCACCGCCATCACCGGCACCAACGGGTTTGACATTGACGCCAGCAACAACCGCGGTTTTGCCCTGCTGAATGTGGGCGGTGCAATCACGCTGTACTCGATCGCCATCCCAGACTCCACGGCAACACTGCCCGTGGCAGGGCCAGCGGCCACGGCAGTGGGCAACATCAACATTCAAGGCGTCATCGGCATGGCACTGGCGCTTGAAACAGCACCCCAGGTGGTGGCCCTGGATGGCAACACCGCAGGCACACAACGCCTGTTGAAGTTTGGGGTGCGTACGCCCAACACCGCCACCGCCACCACCGTCACCGGCTTGCCAA
Organism: Limnobacter sp.; assembly: GCA_036275255.1. GTDB lineage: Bacteria > Pseudomonadota > Gammaproteobacteria > Burkholderiales > Burkholderiaceae_B > Limnobacter. The sequence goes on from DASUEC010000242.1 coordinate 4,331, forward strand.
TGGGCGAGCGCTTGCTCTCCATCGACTTTCGCCCGAGCAATGGTCGCTTGTACGGCCTGAGCAGCGCTGGCAAATTGTTTGTGATCAACCCCGATTCAGGCACAGCCACCCTGGCTTCCACATTGAGTGTGGCGACCGAGATTGTGAATGGCTTGGCCGCTGGCAAAAACTACGCGATCGACTTCAATCCAGTGGCCGACGCACTGCGCATCGTGAGCTCGGGCGATGGGGACAATGTCTCCAAAAACTACCGAGTGCCGGGTGCAAACCTGGAAAGCACTGGGGCCACCACCACCGACACCGACCTGACTTTGGCAGGTGTTGGAACCGGCTTTGGCATTGCACAGATTGCGTACACCAACAGCTTTGCCAACCCAGCGCCCACAGCCACCCGGATGTTCAACATCGATGCCGACAACAACCGTTTGTTGCAGCAAAACCCGCCCAACAATGGCACTCAAACCGTGATTGGTGGAACTGGGCAAACCTTCAACGATTACGGTGGCTTTGACGTGTCGGGTGGCGACAACGGCATGCGGCTGATCGCTGGCCGCAATGCCACCACTGGGGTATTCAGCCTTTTCAACATTGACCTGGCAACCGGAGCGGTGAGCAATGCCGCCGTGGGCACGGGCAACAACGAAATTGGCAGCGGTGCTGTGGTCAGCACAGACGTTCGTTCATTGTCCGTGCGCTTTCAATAAGCAGACCAGTGCAAATAAAAACCCAGCCTTCGGGCTGGGTTTTTTTATGGGTGTTTCGGGTGTTGGGCGTATTACTGAACCAAAGCCACCGTGGTGCCCGCAAACATGACCGGGCCGCTTGGGCGATCGGCGTAAGGTGAACCTTGTTCAGGCTCCAGCGTGACAGCAAACAATTGCTGCTCCATCAAGGCGTGAAGCGTTTGGGCAGGCAATTCCAGCGGCTCGCCCAACTTGACAAAACCCAGGGATGTGGGTGCCTTGTCTTGCGGCGCCTTGGTCCACAATTGAAGGGACTTGCCCATGGTGGACGGGTTGCCCTCGATGGGTAAACCGCCGATTTGATAAACACGCAACACGCCGCCAGAGCGCGCCTCCACCAACCACTCGGTGGATTTGTCGGGGCTTTTCATGACCGCCACATAGCGTGGCCCTTGTGGCTCCTGCACAGGCTGTGTATTCAAGTTAAACGCCAGCACGAGCACGGCTGCGCTCGCGGCAATGGCCCATCCTTTCCATAGCCACGCCAATGGGTTTGTCTGCTCCACCGCTGAGGCGGATTTCTCCAGGGACGCGCTGACGCGACCCCACACCGCTGGGTTTACCTGCTCCTGCGCGAGTCTTCTGGACATGGCAGAAAAATGCTCTGTCCACTGCTTCACTTCGTTGGCCAGGGAAGGATCTTGGGCCATGCGCTGCTCAAAATCTTGCCGCTCGGCGTCGGACATGACGCCGAGCACATATTCGCCAGCCTCAACCACCCTGGCCTCTGCTTGCGGCTCGGTCATGACAAACACTCCTTCAATTTCAACAAACCCCGACGTATCCAGGACTTCACACTGCCCAGTGGCGAATCCAGCCTTTCCGCAATTTGCTCATGGGTGTACCCATCCACAAATGCCAGCACAATCGCGTTGCGCTTGACCTCGTCCAGACCTGCCAGGCAAACACTCAGCTTTTGGGCGTCCTGGGCAAGCTCCAAATCGTCACGGCTTGCAAGCTCTGGCACCTCGCACTCTTCGGTGGACACTTCGTTGACCCTTTTCCTGATCGCGTTCAGCGCCTGGTTGCGAACCACCGTGTACACCCAACCTCGGGCCGACCCCAAGGCAGGCGAATACAAGCGGGCACGGTTCCACACCTTCAGCATGGCATCGTGCAGCACCTCTTCGGCCAGCTCGCGTCGTTTTACAATGCGATAGGCCACAGAAAAAAGCCACCGGCTGTCCCTTGCATAAATGGCCTGCAAGGCGAACTTTTCACCCCGAGCACATGCCAGCAGCGCGGCCTCATAATCAAAATCACTTGGGTCTGGATTGTTTTGGTCGGTCACAACATTACTACGCCAAAGGCGGCTCCTTGGATGCAGGCCTCACCCAAGGGAGGGTGGGGGCTCGTGTAGCAGGGGCAAAGGTCTAATCTTCCAACAGGGCCCGCAACATCCAGGCCGTCTTCTCGTGCACATCCATGCGCTGGGTAAGCACATCGGCCGAGGGTTGGTCATCGGCAGCATCCACCACCGGGAATATCTCGCGGGCTGTGCGCGCAATCGCCTCATGGCCTTTGGCCAATATTTCCACCATCTCCATCGCTTTGGGCGGCTTGGCTGGTGCGTCGGGCAAGGTGCTCAATTTGGCAAACTCGGCATACGAACCGGGGGCGTGAAAGCCCAAAGCGCGAATGCGTTCTGCGATCGGATCGACCGCATTCCACATTTCGGTGTACTGGGCCATGAACATGGTGTGCAAGGTATTGAACATCTTGCCCGTCACGTTCCAATGAAAATTGTGTGTTGTGAGATACAGGGTGTACGTCTCGGCCAGCAAACGGCTCAAGCCTTGGGCAATGGCAGCCCGCTGCGCGTCTGGAATGCCGATGTTGATGGATGGCATGTCGGGTTTTTTGGCCAATTTGACTGGCAACTTGGATTTGCTGGCGACTGTTTTGCTGCTTGCTGCTTTGGCCATGAAATAAAAACCTCCTGCGTGAATTCAACAATGTCTGTGTCTACTGACCCAAAGGATTGGAAATGGTTGCAAAACCGGGAATCTGGACCGACCCCATGAGCAAGTCTCCATGCCAAGGGGTGACCTGCGTGATGTAATGATAGTAACCGCCAGCCTTGGGTGCCTGCAAATTGGCCACCACTTCACCTTGCGCATCGTAGGCAATCACCATGGCGTACGGGCTGACAGGAAACTGCACAAACTTCAAGAGCTTGGCGACCAAAGCGCGCGCGGCTGGATAGCCAGCCAGCCCATCCACCAGTGGATCACGCAAAGAGGGCACAGCCACCCAGAAATGCCCATGCGCATCGCGGCGTATGTTGTCGGGGAAACCCGGCAGATTGTCCACAAACACATCCGATTGACCCGCCTTGCTTCCTTTCAACCAATGCCTGGCAATCCGGTATGCACCGGTTTCATTGACCAGCACATGGTCCTCTGCATGCGACAGTGCGACCCCGTTGGCAAACTGCAAACCACGCATCAATGTGGTGGTTTGACCCGTGGAAAAATCATAGCGCAACAAACGACCGTTGCCCGCGTGTTCGACGATGTCCAGCACGTAGTCGTTCAAACCAAACTTGCTTGATGCATCAGAAAAATATGCGTATCGGCCGTCGGCACTCACATCCACATCATCGACAAACCGGAAAGGCACGCCCTCAGACGATGTGCTCAACACCTTGATCTCGCCTTGCAATGAGAAGCTCACCAAGCCATGCATGGCATCGGCCACCACCAAAAACCCATCGGGATGAAACACCATCCCCAGTGGCCGCCCGCCCGTGTTGCCCAGCACCTGCATGGGCAGGCTGACCTGTGCATTGGGCGCCGAAAGCGCAGACCGGTGGATGCGCACAATGTCTCCATTGCTCAAGCCTGTGTATGCGGCCCCGTCAGGCCCAATTGCAAACGACTCTGGATGAAACACATTGCCTTGGCCAAACACCTTGGCTTGTTTCAAAGCCTCATTGCGTGCGTAGGGCCCGCCGTTCATGTTGGGCGCAGGGGGCGGCTCCCAGGCAACTGCTTGAACAGGCGATTGCACAAACACGCCCAGAAGGACCACGGCGGTCACCAACAACAGTGCCAAACCCCCAAACACTTTTGCAATTGCGCGCATCCTGCCGAGCCTCCTGTTTTTGCTTTAGCATGCATCATATCGGAGGACCACAAGCCGAGAGCAAAAAACAAGGAGACACGGTGTGAATTTTGAGCCAAGCGCAAAAGCGAAGGATTTTGTAACACGCGTGCGTGATTTCATGCGCACAGAAATTGCTCCACTGGAGGCAGCCTACTGGGACAAGATTGAAGCCCAGTGCAATGGCCGGGAATGGGCAAACTGGCGGATTCCACCGGAGATGGAGACCCTCAAATCCAAGGCCAGGGCCGCAGGGTTGTGGAACATGTTTTTGCCAGACGACACCCTGGGCGCAGGCCTGAGCACGCTGGAGTACGCTTTGGTGGCGGAGGAGACAGGTCGAAGCCTGATGGCCCCAGAGGTCTTCAATTGCAACGCACCCGACACGGGCAATATGGAGGTGCTGTGGAAATACGGTAGCCAGGCGCAGAAGAAAGAATGGCTGGAGCCCTTGCTGGCTGGGGAAATACGCTCCGTGTTTTGCATGACCGAGCCCGATGTGGCGAGCAGTGATGCCACCAACATGCAAGCCACCGCCACATTGGCTGGCGATGAAGTGGTGATCAACGGCACCAAATGGTGGAGCAGCGGCATTGGCGACCCACGTGCCAAAATTGCCATTGTGATGGCCCGCACCGAGAATCCGGACCTGGACCGTCACCACCAGCACACCATGGTGCTGGTGCCGCTGGACACACCGGGTGTGACCATCCGGCGCATGCTGCCTGTGTTTGGCACTTACGATGAACCCCATGGCCACGGCGAGGTTGAATTCAATCAGGTTCGCGTGCCGGCCAGCAATGTGATTGCGGGCTTGGGCAAAGGTTTCGAGATTGCACAAGGCAGGCTGGGGCCTGGGCGCATTCACCACTGCATGCGGTGCATTGGCGCCGCTGAAGAATCTCTGGACCTGATGATCAGGCGCGGCATGGGCCGTGTGGCCTTTGGCAAGCCACTCATTAACTTGGGCGGCAACCGGGAGCGCGTGGCAGAGGCACGCTTGGCCATTGACCAGGCGCGACTGCTCACCTTGTACGCCGCATGGAAACTGGATCAACTTGGCGCGCTGGGTGCCATGACTGAAATCGCCGCCATCAAGGTGGTGGCACCCAATGTGCTGGCGCAGGTGGTGGACATGGCCATTCAAATGCATGGCGGTGCGGGTGTGAGCCGCGACACGCCTTTGTCGGGTTTTTACATTCAGGCCCGCAGCTTGCGCTTGGCCGATGGCCCCGACGAGGTGCACAAGGGCGTGATTGCCCGCATTGAACTGATGAAGCGGGGCTTCAAATGAGTGGTGCTGTGGGTGTGATTGACCAAGGTGGTGCGGTGCGCGCTGGGGAAGAACTGAATGTGGGTGCTGTCACGGCCTGGCTTCGAACCCAGGGTTTGGCGTTGGGCGATTCGGTGGAGGTGACGCAGTTTTCTGGCGGGGTCTCCAACTGGACCTATCGCCTGAAATACCATGAGGCGGATCTTGTCTTGCGGCGGCCGCCCAAGGGCACCAAAGCCAAGGGTGCGCACGACATGGGGCGGGAGTACCGCATCCAGTCCCTGCTCAAACCAGTCTACCCCTTCGTGCCCGGCATGGTGGGGCACTGCACAGACGAGTCTCTGATCGGCAGCGAATTTTATGTGATGCATCGCATTGAAGGCATCATTCCACGCAAACACATGCCGCGTGGTTTGCAACTGGACAGCACGCAAACACGCGCGCTTTGTACCGAGGTGTGGAACAAGCTGATTGAACTTCACCAAGTGGACATTCAAGCCAGTGGACTGGATGGCTTGAGCAAGGGGCAGGGCTACACGCGCAGGCAGCTGGACGGTTGGAGCCAGCGTTATGACAAGGCGCGCACCTGGAATGTGAGCTCATTCAAGCGGGTGCGCCGCTGGCTGGATCAGCACTGCCCTGAGGATGTGAAGCTGTGCATGATTCACAACGACTGGCGCTTGGACAATGTGGTGCTCAATCCCCAAAACCCAACGCAAGTGATCGGTGTGCTGGATTGGGAGTTGGCCACGGTGGGCGACCCTCTCATGGACCTGGGCAGCGCGCTGGCGTATTGGGTGCAGGATGATGACAATTTTTTAATGAAAATGTTGCAACGTCAGCCCTCAAACCTGCCAGGCATGATGACCCGGCGCGAGATTGTAGACCACTACCTGCAAAGCACGGGACTGCACACCAGCAACTGGACCTTTTATGAGGTGTTTGGCCTGTTTCGCCTGGCCGTGATTGCACAGCAGATTTATTACCGCTACCACCACAAGCAAACCCGCAACCCGGCGTTCAAAAATTTCTGGATCATGGTGAATTACTTTGATTGGCGCTGCAAAAGGCTGATCGCAGAGTCGGGGCGTTGAACATGGGCAGCATCTATCTGATTCGCCACGGGCAAGCGAGTTTCGACAGCGCAGACTACGACGAACTCTCGCCATTGGGCCACACACAGGCCGCGCAGCTCGGTGCCTGGTTTAAGGCACGCAAGGTGCGATTGCACGGTTTGTTCAGTGGCACCATGAAACGCCACCGGCAAACAGCACACGCCTTCGCCAGCAGCTATGGCATGGCGTTGAGTCCAGTGGAGCATGCAGGCTTGAATGAATACGATCATGAGGCCATTCTTCAGGTCTTCATCGGCCAATACAAAGACCCCGACCTGTTTGAACGTGAAGTGATGCAAAACGCCAATCCCCGCAAAGCATTTCAACGCTTGTTTGAACAGGCGATTGCGCGATGGGTGAGTGGTCAGCACGACGGGCAATACCCCGAAACCTGGGCTGCATTCAAGTCTAGAACCATGGCGGGACTGGGTGTTGTCTCGGCCCATGCGATGCAGCTTAAACACGCCAGCGGCAAAGCCAATGTGGCGGTTTTCACCTCGGGCGGCCCCATCACAGCCATTGTGCAACAATTGCTGCACATTCCCGATTCGCAAGCCTTTGCGCTGAACTGGATGATCACCAACTGCAGCGTGAGCAAACTGATTGTGGGTGCGCAGGGCGTAAAACTTGCCAGTTTTAACGAGCAGGCGCACTTTGAAGGCGAAATTGCCGGCGTGCTCCCCGAGCAAGCCCCAGGCCTGGAGGCCTACGCCACCCAAACCAACGGCCTGCTCTCGTATCGCTAAGCACTACTGCGCTTATTGCGCCTTCTGGATCGTGGTGATGGTGTAGTTGCTGCCTTCTTGCTTCACATCAAATTTCACCTTGTCGCCTTCTTTCAGGCCATCCAGCATGGCCTTGTCGGTCACACCAAACACCATGGTCATCGGTGGCATCTGAATGCTCTTGATTTCACCGTGCTTCATGGTCACTTTGCCGGTGTTGCTGTTGATTCTGCGAATCTCACCGTCGGCCATGGCCGCTGCTGCCGCTGTGGACTCTGCCGGCTTGCCAGACCCATGGTCGTGGTTGTGCCCACCCGCGTGATTGCCAGCAAAAGCAAAGCCGCTGGCCAACAGTGCCAAGGTGGCCGCACTCGATTTGAATCGGTTATTCATGGTTTACTCCTTGAAGAATCAATCTGCAAGCACGGTGATTTTGCCCACCATGCCTGCCTGAAAATGGCCCGCAATCAGGCATGCAAACTCAAAGTTGCCTGCTTGGTTGAAGGTCCACACAATCTCGCCTGTTTTGCCGGGGTCCACATGGGCCATGTAAGGTTCATCATGTGCCATGCCTGGGAACTTGAGCATCAGCTCGGCATGTTTTGCGTTTTCCTCGGGCGTGCCAATCACAAACTCGTGCAACAAGGCGCCTGTGTTTTTAACCCGAAAGCGGATGGTCTCGCCCTGCCTGACTTGCAGCGACGCAGGCTGAAAACGCATGTCGTCGCCCATGGACACGTCCACGGTTTTTTTCACATCCGCTGCATCGCCTGCAATGCCCCACGGCTTTTGCTCTTTCACCAGTGCGGCTTGTGCATGGTGCTTGCTGCCATGCGCATGCACCAGGCCGCCCCAGGGCAAGGCACCGGCCACGCACGCGACCATGGCCCATGCAACTCCCTTCAGCATTTTCTTCATGTTCATCGTCCTTCAATGCCCGACATGCCTTTTGGGTTTACGCACTTGCAATTCAATGTGCGGCTGGTTTTTCTGGGTCAACTTCATGCTGGGCTGCCCAGCGCTGCTGTTGCGCTTTGCCTGGGCCAACTCCCCGGTGAACTCATACGCCACCGTGCCTTCTGGATGCTTGTACCAACCGGGGTCTGCGTAGTCGCCAGGCTTTTGGTCTTTGCGCACCTTGAGCATGCTGAACATGCCGCCCATTTCCACCGAGCCAAAAGGGCCATCGCCTGTCATCATGGGAATGGTGTTGTCTGGCAATGGCATTTGCATCTCTGCCATGTCGGCCATGCCGCGCTCACCCATCACCATGTAATCGGGAATCAGCTTGGTGATTTTTTTGGTCATGCCGCGGTGGTCTACACCAATCATGGTGGGCACGTCGTGTCCCATGGCATTCATGGTGTGGTGGCTTTTGTGGCAATGAAAGGCCCAGTCGCCTTCTTCGTTGGCGATAAACTCCATTTGGCGCATTTGCCCCACGGCAATGTCCACTGTCACTTCGGGCCAACGGCTGCCTTTGGGTGTTGGGCCTCCATCGGTGCCGGTCACCTCAAACTCATGGCCATGGATGTGAATGGGGTGGTTGGTCATGGTGAGGTTGCCCACGCGAATGCGGACACGGTCATTTTTACGCGCCACCAACGGCGAGATGCCGGGAAACACGCGACTGTTCCAGGTCCACAAATTGAAGTCGAGCATGGTCATGATTTTTGGTGTGTACGCGCCTGGATCAATGTCATAGGCATTGAGCAAAAAGCAGTAGTCGCGGTCGACTTCGCTGATCAATGGATGCTTGTTTTTGGGGTGCGTCACCCAAAATCCCATCATCCCCATGGCCATTTGCACCATTTCGTCGGCATGGGGGTGATACATGAACGTGCCGGGCCTGCGCGCTTCAAACTCATATACAAAGGTTTTGCCCGGGGGGATGCCCGGCTGATTCAAGCCGGTTACACCGTCCATGCCATTGGGCAAACGCTGGCCATGCCAGTGGATGCTGGTGTGCTCTGGCAATTTGTTCGTCACAAAAATTCGCACACGGTCACCCTCCACCACCTCGATGGTGGGGCCGGGGCTTTGGCCATTGTAGCCCCACAGGTGGGCGGTCATGCCCGGTGCCATCTCACGCAACACCGGCTCTGCCACCAGGTGAAACTCCTTCACGCCCTTGTTCATGCGCCAAGGCAGGGTCCAACTGTTGAGGGTGACCACAGGGTTGTAAGGTCGGCCTGTGTTGGGCACCAATGGGGGCATGGTGTCTGCAGAGGTTTGCAAGACTGGCTCTGGCAAGGCGGCCATGGCCACCCTGCTCACACTGGCCGCAGCCACGGCACCGCCGGTGAGTGCAGCCGCTTTAAAAAATTCTCGTCTGGAAGTCATGATGTTTTGATCCTTGTGTGGATGGCGGGGCTCAATGGCCCCCACCAGCGTCAGCGCCAGCGCTTGCGGCGGCACCACTCACCGACACCACCACTGGCTTGCCCAGCACAGTGGACTGCAAAGCGGCATCGGCCCGCCAAAACTCGGCCTGGGCCTCGATGGCCTGGATGACGGTGTGCACCTGGTCGCGGCTGTCAGCCATCAGTTCGAACACGCCAATGAACATGCCGTTGTAACGCAGCAGATTTTCATCGGCGATGGTTTGCTTCAGCGGCAATATTTCATCGCGGTAATGGCGCGCAATGTCATAGGTGGTGCGGTAGGCCGAATAGCTCTCGCGAAGCGACGACTCTGCCCCACGCAAGGTGGCCTCCAGCCGGTTGGCCGCGGCCAGGGTGCTGGCATTCAGCGCGTCGCGCTTCATGCCACCCCAATCAAAAATGGGCAAAGCCAGCTCCAGTTCCCAGCCTTTTTTGTTGTTGCGCTCGCCCGTGTCATTTTCAAAAATGGTGTCGTAACGCACACCCGCCTCCACATCCAGAAAGCTGGACACATTGCCCAACCCCTGGGCTTTTGCACTGCTCTCGAAGCCCAAACGCGCCATGCGCACATCCAGGCGGTTTTCTGCCTGTTTGGCCACTTCGCCCGCAGGCCGCGGGTTCGGCGGCAGGTCGGGCAGGCGCTCAGGCAGGGTAAGCCTTGCAGCCTGTTCGCGGGTCAAACCCAACATGCGCACCAAAGCCTCACGGGTGGCGGTGGCTTTGTGGCGGCTGGCAGCCAGGTTCAATGCGGCGTCCGCATAAAAACTCTGCTGGCGTGCGCGCTGCAAACGGGTGAAATTGCCAACCTCCTGCATTCGCCGCGCCAGCTCGGCGCTGGTTTGTGCACTTTCAAACACCTGCTGGGCATAGTGCAAGGCCTGTTGGGCAGCCACAGCATCTACCCAGGCCTGGCGCACCTGGGTAAGCTGCTCCACCACGCTGCTGGTGAGTTGCAATTGTGCGCGGTCCACCTCGCGCTGGGCAATGCCTTGCCGGGCAGGCCAGGTGAGCAGGTCCAGCAGGCCAAAGCTCAGCAGGCGCCCCAGTTCCAACTCGTCTTTAATCCGTACGCGCTCAAAAGCAAACACGGGGTTGTGCAAGCGCCCAATTTGCGCAGCGCGCGTGGCCTGTGCCCACTGCTCAGCCAACACCGCCTGGAACTGTGGGCTGTGGGTGAGCATCAAGTCCACCGCCGCTTGCTGGCTCAAGGGCGCCTTTAAAATGTCATCGGCTTTGGCCTGCATGGCCTGGCGCTGCGCATCCGTTTGAACCAACTGCGCATGCCCGTTGGTGAAACCTGTCAGCGATTCGTTGGTGGTTTGCAAAGCGTTGTCCATGTTCACCGTGGCGCAAGCGCCGCTCAACGCCAACACCACAAGCGCCAGCGCACTGCGGGTCATCCCGGAAGAAAGCTGTTTCATGGCTTGCCCCCGCTGTGGTTGAGGTGGCTTGCAGGTGGTGCGGGCACCTCTTCCTGAATGGATGAGGCAGGCTCTTGGGGCTCTCGCGCGTACACCCGCCAGCCACCTATTTCTTCCACGGTTTGAATGGCCGTGGGCCAATTTTGCAATTCAGGCTCCGCATAGGGCTGAT
>DASUEC010000243.1:0-13229 GCA_036275255.1 Limnobacter sp.
TTGAGCAGGTCTGATACGTTGTGAGTGCCGCCGGATCCACTGCCTCTTTGCCAAAAATTCTGGTTGTAGACGATTCCCAGGTTGAACGCACCATGCTGGTTCACATGGTGACCAAGTGGGGCTACCCTGTGGAAGTGGCTGCCGGGGGGCAAGAGGCAATCGAGTTGATTGCCCGCGACAAAATACAGCTTGTCCTGGCCGATTGGCAAATGCCGGGCATGCAAGGCACCGAATTGTGCGTGGCCCTGCGCGAACTTCACCTTGGCCACTACACCTACCTTATTCTGATGTCGGTCCAGAACGATGAGTCATTTCTCATCGAAGCCCTCAATGCGGGTGCCGATGATGTGCTGAGCAAGCCGGTGGACAGCAATGAGCTGGAAGCCCGACTGGAGTCTGCCGTGCGTCGCATCGGGCTGCAGGCACAAATGGCGCGCAAAACCGAGGAGCTGGCCCGTGCGCACGACGTGATCGCCCAGGACCTTCGCGCCGTGTCCAGCCTGCAGCGCAGTTTTTTGCCCGATTCAGCCAGCCCTTTCAACGACCTCAATTACCAGTGGCTTTCTGTGCCATCCAAGTATGTGTCGGGTGATCACTTGCAGGTGTTTGAGCTGGTGCCCGGCGTTTATGGCTTCTATTTGCTCGACGTGTCGGGTCACGGCATTCCTGCCGCTGTGAAGTCGATGCAACTGGTGCAAATGTTTGCGGACCATTCGAATTCCAGCATTGTGTTTGAGTCCGTGGGGCCGAGGGACCTGCGGGTTGTGTCCAAACCCAGCCGTGTGGTCAGTCGCCTTAACCGGCTGTTCCAGCAAACAGAATCGGACCTGTCCTATTTCACCATGATCTACGGTGTGTTCAACAGCGCCACCGGGCACGTGTCCCTGTGTCAGGCGGGTCACCCCGCGCCCTTGCTGTTGACCGGTCATGACGATGTGTGTGTGCTGGGGCAGGGGGGCTACCCGGTCGGTTTGTTCGATGTGGACGACTTTGAAGACATCGAATTGACCTTGGGCCCGCAGGACGCCTTGGTGCTTTATTCCGATGGCGTCACCGAGGTCATGAACGCACAGGGCGAAATTTTTGGCGAAGACCGGCTGTTGAAGTTTGTCGGTCAGCAAGTCACCCTGTCGCGCTGGGCCAATTTGCCTGAGCGTATCCAGGTTGAAGTGCAGCGCTGGGGTGGGCCCGTTGTGCAGCACAAAGGCTTTGAAGACGATGTGTCCATTCTGATGCTGGCTCCCCGCCCAGGGGTGCTGGATCACGAGCCAGCCGTGGATCCCGATCGCCAAGTGCCGGAGTTGGTGTTTCGTCTGCAAGAAGTGCAGCAAGCACTCGCACCGCCCTTGACTGTGGCCAAGTCCATTGTGATTGTGGACGATTCACGCAGTTTTTTGCGCATCTTTGAAGCCATGCTCAACAGCTGGGGCTACACCGTTCATGCTGCGCGCAATGGTCACGAGGCCCTGGCTTTGATCGAAGAAGTGCAGCCTGATTTTTTGCTCACCGATTGGGACATGCCTGGCATGAATGGCATCGAGCTGTGTGAGCAAGTGCGCAGCCACAAGCAAAACGCCTACACCTACATCATCATGATCACTGGCTACGCCAGTCGAGAAGATTTGCTGCACAGCCTGAAGGTGGGCGCAGATGACTTTTTGACCAAGCCGGTCAATCCCAGTGAATTGAAGGTTCGCTTGAAAACCGCAGAGCGGATCGCCGACCTGCACATGGGGCTGGAGCGTCGCCATGAAGAGCTTTCACAGTTGTATGAGGCTTTGCAGCGTGACATGCGGGAGGTGTCCCGGATTCAAAGGGCACTGCTGCCCAAGAGCAAGCCAGATCCATGGCCTGTGGCGCTGCAAACCCTCTATCAACCCAAAGGGTATGTGTGTGGTTTGCAAATGGGCATGCTGGAGACGCAGGCCAATGAACATGGCTTTTTCATGATCGCCATGCCTGGGGACGACACCGCCACCGCGTTGCAAACCATGGCACTGGCTCGCTGGTTTTCGATGGCCAGGGCCACGCGCATTCTGTTCCCGATCGACAGCACCAGCACCAAGGTTCGCCGTTACCTGGCGAGTCCGGAACAGGTGATGGCCCAGCTTTCCGAGGCATCCCCTTCCCTGCGCACCGGTGGCGCTTTTGATGTGCTGTATGGCCTCATCAATCTCGACCAGGGCACTTTGCTGGTGGCTGGCATCGGCGCATGGTCGCTGGTGTTGGCACAGCCTGGCCACCCGCCACATGTGCAAGAGCTACATACGCAGGGGGCGGGTGGTGATGCGGCTGTCACAACACATGTGTTGTATCAGGGGGTGATCGTTCCGGGCAGTCGGGTGTATTTGTATCCGGGCGTGAGTGCCAAGGCCTTGGGGCTTCAGAATGCAGCCCATTGGAGCTCCCGCATTTTGCTCACCGAGAGGCACGGCAATTTGCTGCACAAGGAGTTTGCGCGCCTGTTGGCACCGGTGGGCGCTTTGGGTGAGCAACATGAAGACCTGGCACTGCTTGGCTTGCAATGGCGTGAGTGTTTTGATGTGACGCCCTTTGTGCCGGGGCAGACCACTTTGAGGCAACAGGAAAACATGTTGCGCACTGTGGCAACTGAATTGTGCGATTCTCTGTTGACACACGACGCCCCGCTTGAATTGGGCGCTTGGCGGCATTGTCTGGCGTATGAAGCGGTGTGCGACACGGTGAACATCGGCCTGCTCAGCCGCGAGGTGCGCGCGTTTGTGGAGTCCATGGGCTTTGACGAAGAGCTGTGTTACAACACAGACTTGGCGGTGTCGGAGGCGCTCACCAATGTCATGGTGCATGGCTTTAGACACATCCGCCCTGAGCCCGCCCGCATGCATGTGCATGTGTTTGAAACCGCCGTGGCGGTGGTGCTGGACGACAGCGGTCATCAAATTCCCGAGGCGGTGCTGCAAAACCTGAAAAAAGCACACATCTTCGACCAGGATGTGGCATTGAGTGATTTGCCAGAGGGGGGGATGGGGCTCACCTTCATGCGCATGGTGTCCAGGCGCTTTGTGTATCAAGCCAACAATCCATCCGGCGGTGTAGATCACAATCGCCTGATTTTGCTGCTTGCCTAGGCGTCTTTGGGTATGTCTGGCCCCTGTTCCTGGGATTCGTCTGCAATCGGGCCGATGCCCATGCTGCCAGGCATCGCCTCGGCCATTTTGTCGAGCAGGCCCACGATGCGATCGTCCACAAACTTGCTCGCTGATTTTTGTAACGCCCGCGATACTTCCGATTCGATCGCCGTCATGGCCAGCGGCCGAATCTTCCAGATCAGTTGTGCCAATCGGGGCAGCTCATCTTTTGGGGGCAATTTATCGCCGTATTGGTCAAGTTCTTTCACGAACAAAGACACCGCCTGATCGCAGAAACTCTCCAAGTGGCTGCGCAAAGATGCGATCAACTCCAGCAAATCCACCAAAGGAATGCCGGCACGGGCCATCTCGGACCCGGCATGTAAAATTTTTGGGCTCGGCGCGCGGTACTTCAAACCATCGGGTTCCAGCAGGCCAAGCTCAATCGTGCGCGCCAAGGCGCCTCGGCTCAGGTTGGTGCCAAACATGCTGGCCAAATGAACAGGGTTGAAGTTTTTTGGGGTCTCGTCGGTCCACGGGCTGGTGATCGCGTGCGTTAAACCAAGCAATTGCCGCAGGTCATACCCTTTGTCGATTGCATCGAGCATTTCCTGAATGTTGCCCAGTGTGTAGCCACGGCCCAGCATTTGGCCGATGAGTTTGAGGCGAGACAGGTGATCTTCATTGTAAAAGCCCACCCGGCCACGTTTCTCGGGTGGGGCCAGCAAGCCGCGGTCTTGGTAAGCGCGCACATTGCGCACCGTGGTGTTGGCTGTTCGCGCCAGCTCATCAATGGTGTATTCCCGGCCCTGCCCAGCGGGAGGCATGTCTTTGGCGGCAGATTTTTTGAAGCGAAATGAAACCATTTAAGAATTGTAACCAAATGTGAGAGACTCTAGCGACCGCAAGATTTGAGCAGCAACCACCATGAACAAATCCACCCTGTTTGCCTTGTGCCTGATGATGGGCACTGCACCGGCTCGCGCTGACAACATCCAGTACAAAACACTCAACGAGGACGCCTTGCGCGCCTGCCTCTTTATTGAGGACCCGCAATTGCGTTTGCGCTGCTTCGATGATGCCACAGGCCGCAGCCTCGTGGTGAAAGATGGTTCTGCCCCAGCCGCCGCTGCGCCCCTGGACGGCGGCCTGCTGCTCTACAAAAAGTCCGAAGACACCACCTTGTCCTGGCTGGATCAGCGCTGGGAGCTGGCGCCCGGCGCCAAGCGCGGCACTTTCAGCATTCGCCCGTATCAGCCGGTTTACTTGCTGCCGGTGTACCACAACAGCGCCCCCAACACCCGCCCCAGCAGCCCCAACCCTGCCAACACCGTGAAAAGCCCCGAAAACCTGGACAGCAATGAGCTGAAGTTTCAGCTCAGCTTGAAGACCAAGGTGATGGAGAACATGTTTGGCGACAACGGAGACCTGTGGTTTGGCTACACCCAGTCCAGCCGATGGCAGGTGCTCAACAAAGACCTGTCGAGGCCATTTCGGGAGACCAATTATGAGCCTGAGCTGATTTTTACCTGGCGCTCCAGTTGGAGTGATTTCAAGGAGGCCACAGGTTGGGAGCCGCGTCTGCTGGGTTTGAGTCTGAACCATCAATCCAACGGTCGTGCATTGCCATTGTCTCGTTCGTGGAATCGCCTCATCGGCATGGTGGGGTTTGAGCGGGACAACACAATGTTCCAGTTCCGCCCGTGGGTGCGCATCAGCGAGGACCCCGCCGAAGATGACAACCCGGACATCAGCGATTACATGGGGCGGGGTGACTGGCTGCTGGTGCACAAGGCCAATGGGCATGAGTTGTCGCTGTTGACGCGGCACAATTTTCGCGGCGGCGATCAATCCCGCGGGGCGGTGCAGTTCGATTGGGCTTTCCCGCTGACCAGCAACTTGCGGGGCCATTTGCAGTACTTCACAGGCTACGGCGAAAGCCTGATTGATTACAATTACAAATCGGATTATTTGGGGCTGGGCCTGTCCCTGGTTGGATGGTATTGATCAAACATCTTGTTCGTGTGGTGTGCATGTGTTTTGCGCTGTGGCTGCCTGCAGCGGCGCATGCCCTATCGAGCAAGCCCCCAGTGGCCTTTTTGCTGGCTGCTGGCGACAGGGTGGTGGTTACCAATCACAAAGGCCAGCGCTACTCCGCGCTGCCCACCCAGCGCCTGGCCCACGGGCATGAGCTGCAAGTGCCCAAAGGGCAGCGCATGGCCTTGGTTGTGCTGAAAACAGGCAACCGCCGGGTGTACCACGGGCCCGCAAGATTGCGTGTAATCGCCGACACTGTGCGGGTGCTCAGGGGGCCTGCCGTGAGAGTGTCCCCGCTGGGGCAAGATGATCAAGACCTCATCGACCAATGGTTGGTGAGTTACCCGCGCAAACAGCCTCAGGCAGAAACCGCAGACCAAGCGCCTGAAGTGTCCGTTGCGCTGCGCGCCATAGCCCCGAGGGACGGCGCCATGCTCCTCACTCGCAGCCCGGAGTTCCGCTTTGAAGGCAAATTGCCACGCGAAGGCAATTTGATGCTATTTGATGGCAGGGGCAAACGGTTCTGGGTGGAGCCCTTGGAGTCGCATTGGGTGACCCTGCCTCAAGCGGCCGATTTTCAGTGGGGGCAGCAGTTCACCTGGGAGGTCAGAAAGCTCACGGGTGGGCGCGTGGCCTCCGGGGCTTTCAGCATTGCCAGCGAAGAGACTGCGCGCAGCCTTCTGGCAGCGCGTGTGCCGGATTTGCCTCGCACCCTGCCCGAGTTTCGGGCCTTGTATGGCATGCGCCTGCAATTGGCCAAGGCATACACAGAGGCCGATGAAGTGTGGCAAAGCCTTGGGGTCAGTCTGGATGAGGCGGGGCAACCTCATCGCATCAAACGCGCAAACTGATTCAGCCCTCCAGCTCGCCCCAGCGTTGATAAGCTTCCTCGAGCGCAGCCTCCACCTCGGCCACGCGCTGCTGGGTGGCTGTGATGCTGGCTGGGTCTTTTTGGTAAAAAGCGGGGTCGCCAATGTTGGCCAACAGTTGAGCCTGCTCTGCCTCGAGTGTTTCAATTCGCTTTGGCAAGGTCTCGAGCTCCCGCTGCTCCTTGTAGCTCAATTTTCGTTTGCTGTTGACCGTGTTCATGCTGGCGCCGCCGGGCGCAAGCTCCGGCTTTGCTTGCATGGCTTGGCCCAGGCGAGACTCGGCCGCTTTGGGTTTGTCCGCCCACGGGTCGCTGACCCGCTGGCGCAGCCAGTCCTCGTAGCCGCCCACGTAGTCGCCCACCACCCCATCGCCTTCAAACACCAGGCAGCGGGTCACAATTTGGTCCACAAACTCCCGATCGTGGCTCACCAGAATCAGCGTGCCCTGGTAGCCCATCAACTTCTCTTCCAGCAGCTCCAGGGTTTCAATGTCGAGGTCGTTGGTGGGCTCATCCAGCACCATCACATTGGACGGGGTGGCAAACAGCTGGGCCAGAATGAGTCGGGCCCGTTCACCGCCAGACAGGCTTCGCACCGGTTGTCGTGCCCGGTCGGGGGTAAACAAAAAGTCTTGCAGGTAGCCAATCACATGGCGTGGTTGACCATCGATGGAAATGAACTCTTTGCCCGCACCAATGATGTCCACGGCGGTGTCGTCCTCGTTGAACTGGCTGCGCAGCTGGTCGAAGTAGGCGATTTCCAGTTTGGTGCCCAGCTTGATGTGCCCACTGTCGGCTTGCAATTGGCCCAGCAGCACTCTGAGTGCAGTGGTCTTGCCCACGCCATTGGGGCCGAGCAAGCCGATCTTTTCGCCCCGCACAATCACATTGCTGAACTGGCGCAAAATCGGAAAGCCTTCGAGGGACAGATTCACATCCGTGATCTCGGCCACCACCTTGCCACTGCGCTCCGCCTCCTGCACTTGCACCTTGGCAGTGCCCACCACGTTGCGGCGTTCTGCAAACTGTGTGCGCATCTCCTTCAGGGCACGAACCCGGCCCTCGTTGCGGGTTCGCCGGGCTTCAATGCCGCGGCGAATCCACACCTCTTCCTCGGCCAGTTTTTTGTCAAACAAGGCCTGCGCTTTTTCTTCGGCCGCCAAAAACTCTGCCTTGCCTTTCAGGTAGCCGGCATAACCACCCGACCAGCTTTTGAGCATGCCCCGGTCCAGATCGCACACGCGGGTGGCCAGTTTTCGCATGAAGGCTCTGTCGTGGCTCACAAAAATCACCGCGCCATTGAATTGCCGGATCTGCTCTTCCAGCAGTTCAATGCTTGGAATGTCCAGGTGGTTGGTGGGTTCGTCCAACAGCAGCACGTCCGGGTTGCTCACCATGGCGTTGGCCAACATCACCTTGCGCTTCATGCCGCCTGACAACTTGCCAAATGGCAGGGCTGGGTCAAGTTTCATGCGGCTTAGCATTTGATCCACCTGGCTTTCCAGGTGCCAGCCATGGTGCTCGGTCAATGCTTGTTGCGCTTTTTCCAAGGTACGCAGGGCCTCTTCGGTGGCGGGCGGGTTCAGGTTGGCGTGCGCAACCGTGCGCACAGCCTGGCCCAAATCGCCCAGGCCCATCGCCACCACATCGAAAATGCACAGGTTTTGTGCCTCTGGAACCGCCTGCTCCAGGCAGCGCAAGGTGATGCCATCCTGGCGGATCAGTTGCCCATCCTCGGGGGTGATGGCCCCCGTGATTATCCTGAACAGGGTGCTCTTGCCCGTGCCGTTGCGGCCCACCAGCGCAACCCGTTCGCGTTCCTCCAGAGAAAAGTCCACTTTGTCCAGCAGCACTGTGGCACCGATCCGGTAGGTCACCCCTTTCAAGCCCAACAACATAGTCAATCCTGTGATTCAGTGATGGCCAGTGCAGTGCACAGCGCTGCATCCGGCGTAAATGCCCATCGATTGATGGCTGCCGTGCATGCACTGGCGGTCATCAACTGGAATTTTGCCACTTCTCC
Source organism: Limnobacter sp. (assembly GCA_036275255.1). GTDB lineage: Bacteria > Pseudomonadota > Gammaproteobacteria > Burkholderiales > Burkholderiaceae_B > Limnobacter. The sequence goes on from DASUEC010000243.1 coordinate 8,036, forward strand.
ATCCCGGTTCCGGGGCACAACCCCGGCCTTGGTTTGAGCGCGGTACAAATGCAAGGTCTCGTGGTGCCAGCCACCGGTCAGCTGCGGCCGGGACACGGTCAGTTCGCTGGTGCGCAAGGGCTCGATCCAGGCCAGGTCGCACGCAGTGAGGCCAGCTTCCTCACCCAGCTCGCGCAGCATGGTCGCTTCTGCCGTTTCGCCGTGGGCCACGCCTCCGGCCGCCAGATTGTCCAGCATGCCCGGGTTTTCGTGTTTGGTGTTTGCACGCACACCCACCCAAATCAATCCACCTGGGGTTTGCACATGCACATGCACTGCACGGCTGCGCAGCCCGAGGGTTTTGAAGGTGCCGCGCTCCAGGCCACCCCGGCTGTCGTCGGTTTGCGTGAGCACGGCTTGCAATTCATTGCGCCAACCTTTGGCCAGGCCCGCCCGCCTGAGCGCTTGCGCAAGGGCATCCAAGCCGCTGGCCAGTTCTGTGGGCTGGCCAGGCCAATCTGCATGCAGGGCATCGTTGTGCTCCAAACAGTCAAATCCTGCTTCGGACAACGCCCGGCGTACAAGAGGCACGGCCTGCATGGCCACATGCCCCAGCGCGCCGTTCAGAAAATTAAGCGCCATGAAATGCTCGGCCTCACTCGCCCTGTGGTCCCGCCAGCGCTGGGCAAAGGGGGAGAAGGTGGTGTGCACATGGCCTTTTACCCACTTGGAATCAGCCAGGGGAGGGTTGGTGCACATCAGGTCTGGATCAACTTTTTGGTGTTCTGGATGCTCATTAGGATGCCCGCACCCATGCCCAAGGTCACCATGGCCGTGCCCCCGTAACTCATCATCGGCAGGGGAACTCCCACCACGGGCAGAATACCGCTGACCATCCCGATGTTTACAAAAGCGTAGGTGAAGAAGATCAGCGCCATGGCCGCTGCCATCAACCGGGAAAACAGGGTGGGCGCATTGCCTGCAATCACCAGACCCCGCACGATCAGGCAGGTATACAGCGTGAGCAACACCAGGCAGCCGAGCAAACCAAACTCTTCTGCAAGCACCGCAAAAATAAAGTCGGTGGTGCGTTCCGGAATAAATTCCAGGTGGGTTTGCGTGCCTTGCAAAAACCCTTTTCCGGTGAATCCGCCCGAACCCACAGCAACGGTGGACTGGATGATGTGAAAACCCTTGCCCAGCGGGTCTTGGGTGGGGTCGATCAGTGTCAGCACCCGCTGGCGCTGGTAATCGTGCATCAGGGTCCAGAATACTGGCAGGCTGGCCACAAAGCCCACGCCCAGGGTGGCCAGCACTTTCCAGGAAAGCCCGGCAAAAAAGATCACGAAAAAACCGGATCCCAGCACCAGCAGGGCTGTTCCAAGGTCAGGTTGTTTCAAAATGAGAATGCCCGGAATGGCCAGCAACACGGTGGCGACCGCAAACTCGCGCCAACTCGAGATATTTTCGCGTTGCTGGAAAAACCACGCCAACATCAGCGGCATGGCAATTTTCATGATCTCCGAGGGCTGAATGCGGACAATCCCCAGGTTGAGCCAGCGCTGAGCGCCTTTGGAAATATCGCCCACCAGTTCCACGGCGATCAGCAGGATCACACCCAGCACATACAGGGGCACGGCAAGCCGCATCAGCGTGGGCGGTTTGATGTTGGCAGTCACCCACATCACAAGAAAGGCGATGAACAAATTTCGGGTGTGGTCAGCAAAACGCCCTTCAAAATCGTAGGCGGCGCTGAACTGGGTGATCAGTGCAAAAATCACCAAGCTCGCCAGAATGGCACTCAACACCGGGTCAAACACCGTCACATAAGGGCGAACGCGTGGCCAGATGGGTTCTCTTTGCATGGTTCGGTTCATGGCGTGGCTCCCTCGGTGTTCACCATCGGCTCGGGCAGCACGAGGGGCGGGTTGTCCTGTGTTTGCAATGCCCAGTACTCGTCCAGTACTTTTTTCACGGCCGGGGCGGCAGACTGGCTTCCAAAACCCGCGTTCTCAACAATGGCGGCCAGCGCAATTCGGGGTTGGTCCACGGGTGAAAACGCGATAAACCAGCCATGGTCGCGCAAACGTTCAGCGGCTTCGGCACGGTCTTTGTAGCGTTCCCCCTGCTTCAGGCCAAACACCTGTGCCGTGCCGGTTTTTCCGGCCACGGGGTACTTCACGTTCTGAAAAACCAGACGGGCCGTGCCCTCCAGCACCGCCCCGTGCATGCCCCTTTTTACCGATTCCACATGCTCGGGTTTCAAATTCAGCTGGCTAAACGCTTCCAGGGGTTTTTCAACAACTTCACCGGTCACCGGGTTCTGAAATGCGCGCACCAGTCTCGGGGTGGCGCGCACGCCGCCACTGGCCAACACGGCGGTGGCATGCGCCAGTTGCAAGGGGGTGTAGTTGTTGTAGCCTTGGCCAATGGCCACCGAGATGGTTTCACCGGAGTACCAGCGCCGCGTTTCCGCCGTGCGGAATGCCTTTGCCTTCCACTCCCGTGAGGGCAACACGCCGGAGCGCTCTCCATCCAGATCGATCCCTGTGGGGGTGCCAAACCCGAACTGAGCCATGAACTCGGAGATGATGTCAATGCCCATCTCGCTGCCTAGCAGGTAGTAGTAGGTGTTGCAGGATTCGGCGATGGATTTGTACATGTCCACCAAACCATGGCCACCGATCTTGTCGTCCATGAAGCGGCGCGCACCAAAATCAAAGTACCCTGCGTCCCGCAAGGTTTGTGACGCAGTGCGGAATCCTTTGTCCAGCGCTGCCAGGGCCATGAAGGGCTTGAAGGTGGAGCCTGGTGGATAGGTCCCCGTGAGTGGGCGGTTCAGCAGTGGGCGGTCCATGCTTTCGTTCAGGGCTTTCCAGTTCTCGGAGTCGATGCCTTCCACAAACAGGTTGGGGTCAAAGGCCGGTGCGCTCACCATGGCCAGCACATCGCCATTGAGCGGGTCAATGGCCACCAGTGCGCCCCGTCTGCCTTCAAGTGCTTTTTCAGCAGCCTCCTGCAAACGAATGTCGATGGAGAGCATGAGATTTTCGCCCGGCACGGCGGGCGATCTGGACAACACCCGCACCGCACGCCCGCCGGCTGAGGTTTCTACTTCTTCAAAGCCGGTTTTGCCGTGCAACTGAGACTCGTAGCGTTTCTCCAGGCCATCTTTGCCAATGTAGACGGTGCCCCGGTAGTTGGTTTCCTGGCCCTGCTCCTCGATTCTCTCCTGGTCTTTGGCTGAAATTCGGCCAATGTAGCCCAGCATGTGGGCAGCCACCGGGCCATACGGGTATTGCCGAAACAGGCGCGCCCGTATCTCTACGCCGGGAAAGCGAAAACTCTGAACGGCAAAACGGGCCACTTCTTCGTCGGTCAATCGGGTGCGGATGGGAATGGATTCAAATCGTTTGGATTCAAAACGCAGCTTCTTGAAGCGCCGCCGGTCCAGCGAGGAGATTTCGACAATCTTGCCCAAGTCGTCGATCAGCTTGTCCAGGTTGTCAATTTTCGATGGCGTGATTTCCAGCGTGTACGCTGAATAGTTGTTGGCCAGCACCACGCCATTGCGGTCCATGATGAGCCCCCGGTTGGGCACCAACGGAACGATGGTGATGCGGTTGTCTTCTGCCTTGGACTGGTATTTGTCATAGCTGATCACCTGCAGCCAAAGCAGCCGGGCAATCAGGATCATGAACAGGGAAACCACGAACACGCCCGCCAGAAACAGCCGGAACCGAAACTGCTTGAGCGATTGTTCTGGGTGGCTGAACTCGGTCATATCGGTCGATCGTTGTCGCGGTTTTCAGGCAACTTTTGGGGGGCCAGCAACAGAAATTGTGCCAAGGGCCAAAGTGCCGCTGTGAGCACGCTCTCCAAAAAGATCCATGGCCCGGGGAATTCGCCGCCAAACAGCACGCGAATGCTCACCGTGATGGCCTGTGCCGCCAGCAACAACGGGAAAATGTGCGCTGCTTGCATCAGCGGAGAAAACCACATCACCCTGCGATGGATGGTGATTGCGAAATAGGACAACAGGGTGTAGGCCAGTGCGTGTTCACCAAACACACTGGCAGAATGGACATCCACAGCGGCACCAAAGCACCAGGCCGCGCCAATGCCGATGCGCCGTGGTTGACGAATGTTCCAGAACACCAGCACCAGTGCCAGAAAGTCGGGTGTGATCCAGCTTCGGTCCACCGGAATGAATTTGATCAGCAGCGCAACGAGCAGCGAGAACGCCATGAACCAGGGGCTGGCTGGGCGAAGAATTTCTGAGGCGCCGATGGGGTTAATTGCCACGTGTGCCTCCCTGCGCTGCGTTGTTGCTTGTTGCTGCCGGGTTGGGGGTGGCCGGGGCAGGCGGTGTTTCCGGTTGAAGGCCTGGCGCAGTCATGCCGCCAGGCACGCTTGGGGCAAGTTCCTCTCGGAAGGTATCCAAAACCAGCACAAAACGGTGTCGCTCAACACCCGCAATCGGCTCGCAAAAGATGCTGGCAAATGCGTACCGGGAGTTTCTTTCCACGCGAATCACCCGCGCCACAGGGATGCCGCGCGGATACACCCCATCCAAACCCGAGGTGACCAACAAATCGTTTTCTTCGATGTCGGCATTGGCCGCCATGAACCGCAGTTCAATCAGCCCGCCATCCAGGCCTCCGTAGGCCACGCTGCGCAAACCGTTGCGCAGGCTCTCCACAGGGATGATCTGCTCTTTGTCGGTGATGAGTGACACTTCTGCGCGGCTTGGGAAGGCGCGTGTCACCTGACCCAGCAATCCCATTTCGTCAATCACGGGCATGCCCTCTTTGACACCTTGAATGAGGCCTTTGCCAATGATGATCTTTCTTGAAAAAGGGTCGCGTGCGTCGCTCACAATTTCACTGAGGATGGAGCGTTTCACTTGCAGTGTGGAACCCACATTGAGCAATTTGCGCAATTTTTCGTTCTCGGCCTTCAGCGTTTGCAGTTCGTGCAAACGCTGCTTGTCGATCAGCTGCGCCTTGGTCAGCTCGTCGTTGTCATGTTTCAGGGATTCGAGCGTGGTGAGGTATTCTGCTGCGCCGGCCCCCAATTCAACCGGAAAGCTGGCAATGCGTTGCAGGGGGTAGAGTGCCGTGCCAACCACCTGCCGCACCACTTCCATGGCGCCATAGCGGGCATCCACAAAGAGCAGGCCCACCGACAATGCCACAAAAAAGAACAGCCGGAC
>DASUEC010000244.1:0-4331 GCA_036275255.1 Limnobacter sp.
GGTGTTTTCATTCCAGCCGGGAATGCCAAAAAACTGTCTGCCATTGAGGCGGCCGCTGTAGTTGTAGCCGCTCACATTGTCCCCATCCAGCACCTGGCCCCGGTCTTGCGTGTAGGCGTCCGTGATGTATTCGTATTGTGCGGTGAGCAGTGTCTGCGGACTCACTTTCCACGTGAGGCTTGGGGCAAGCAGCTGGCGGTCACGGGCAGTAAAGTCTCGGTGACTGCCGCTGTCTTCCGAGGACAGCACCAGGCGATAGGCAAAAGATTCACCCAACGGGCCGGTCAAATCAGCTTCGGCGCGGTAATAATCGTCGCTGCCTGCAATGACCTCGGCAGAACGATGGGCCTTGAACAATGGTTTTTTGGTGATGTAGTTGATCACGCCGCCAGGTTCGCCCTGCCCATACAGGATGGCGGCTGGACCTTTGAGCACGTCGTACCGTTCAATGTTTGCTGTTTCGGTGGTGGCAATGTTGGTGGCGTTGAACACGTTGTTGATGCGTGCGCCGTCTTTGTAAAGGGATTGGGATGCGTCAAATCCGCGAATGGAGAATTTTTCTTCGCCCCCATTGCCCTGCTTGAACTTGGTTACACCGGCCACATTGCGCAAAGCGTCTTCCACGTTGTTGACCTGCTGGTCTTCCAGAATGTCCATGGGAATGGACAGCGTGGTCAGTGGTGTGCTCATGGGGTCGGCTTCAAAGCCCAGGGCGGTGGTGGTGCTTGGGGCTTTGTATTCGCGCTGAAAGCTGCGAATTTCGATTTCTTCAAGCTGGGTGTTGTTGCCCGAGGTTTGCGCCCATGCGGCGTGTGGGCTCACGAGGGCCGAAATGGCAAGTGCCAGGCTGGTTTTTTTCATGATTGGTTCAAGCAGCGACAGTAACAAAAAGATGCACTGGCTTGCTTGCGCTGGCTTGTGCGGGAGGGTTCTTTTCAAGCGAAGAAGGCCTGCTGTTGAGGATGCCAACTGTTGCGAAGTTTGGAGATGAGCAGCAGACCTGCGGCACTTCGCTTGAAAAGAACGAAACGAGAAGTATTCGCATTATTATTAATTGTGTAGAAAAAATCAAGACATTTTTGGTGTTCGCCCTCAAAAGGGGTTCACAAGGGAGGGTGGGAGCGGGTTACACTCGGTTGTTTGAACAACAGGCAACAGGAGTGGGCGCGATGAAAGGCTCTACCAAAGTGATTGCGGCGTTGAATGCGCAGCTCAAAAACGAATTGACAGCCATCAACCAGTATTTTTTGCATTCGCGCATTTTTGGCAACTGGGGCCTGGATGTGCTCAAAAAGAAGGAGTACGAGGAGTCCATTGGCGAGATGAAGCACGCAGACAAGCTGATTGAGCGCGTGCTGATGCTCGATGGCCTGCCCAACCTCCAAGATCTTGGCAAATTGATGATTGGTGAAAACACCCGCGAGATTCTCGAGAGTGACCTGAAAATGGAGACGGCTGCGCAGGCCTGCATCAAAGACGGGATCATTGCGGCTGAGGGTGAAAAGGACTTTGTGTCGCGTGATTTGCTGAAAGAAATTCTGGAAGACACGGAAGAGCACATTGATTGGCTTGAAACCCAATTGAGCCTGATTGATCGGGTGGGTTTGCAGAACTATGAACAATCCATGATCGGGGTGGGCAGCTGATTGCCCGGCGTCTCTCGAGAAAGCCGCCTTTGGGCGGCTTTTTTGTTTGTGGTGTGAAAAACGCTTGATTTAATTAATGCGAATAATTACTATTACCGTTAATTCAAACATTCCGCAGAGGCTTGCCGTGATAGTCTGCATATGCGCCAACGTCAGTGACCGTTCCATTTCAGAGGCTGTGCGTGCCGGTTGCGCAACGTTGGACGACATCACCATGAAAACCGGAGCATGCTCTGGGTGTGGCCAATGCCGAATGCACTGCCAAAGCGAGATAGATGCCCACAACACCTTGGCCCAAGTGAGCAACATGAGCCAACAGCCTGCTTGAGTTTCGATGGTGTCCACGCAAGGCCCGTGCAAGCGCACGGGCTTTGTTTTTTATGGTCGGCCGCGCAGGGCATTGACTTGGGCACTGCTTGCGCCTGTGGCTTGGTTGCCCCACTGTTTGCGGATGTAAGTGACCACCGCCGCAATCTCGGCGTCGTTGAGTGTGCCTCTGTAAGGTGGCATGCCATGGGGGTGTGGGTTTTGCCAGGTGCTTGGGGAATAGCCGCCATTGAGCACGGCGCGAATGGCATTTGCCGGGTTGGGCGCATTCACCCCTGCGTTGCCAGCCAGCGCCGGGAATTTGCCCGCCTCGCCTTGCCCGTGGGCACCGTGACACTCTGCACAGGTTTGGTTGTAAATTTTCTCTCCCAGTTGCATGGCGGGTAGCAGGCTCCGCTTGGCCAGCTCGCTTGCCGCTGGTTCGGAGGGCGCCTGTGCCGGCAGGCTTTTCAAATACACTGCCATGGCCTGAAGGTCTGCCTTTTCAAGGTGCTGCAGGCTGTGAACGACCACCTCTGCCATGGGGCCACTGCTGGCTGCATGGCGGTTCGCGCCAGTGGCCAGGTAATCCACAATCTCGGCCTGCGTCCATTTGCCCAGGCTGTGCATGGGGTGTTGGTTGAGCGCTGGCGCAAACCAGTCCAGCACGCCGATTGTGCTGCCAGTGAGGTGGTGCTGCGTTTTGAGCCCCCCAAGTTGTGTGCGTGGGGTGTGGCAAGCTGCGCAATGCCCAGGGCCATTGACCAGGTAGGCTCCACGGTTCCACTGGGCAGATTGTGTTTCGGTGGCTTTGTATTGGCCTGGACTGAAATACAGGCTGCGCCAAACCCACAACAGCTTGCGCTGGTTGTACGGGAAGCGCAGCGCCGGCGCTGGGGTTGCTTGCTCAACGGCAGTCAGTCTCTTCAAGTAAGCAAACAGGTCGTCGACCTCGCTGCGGGGCATGCGGGTGTATTCAGTGTACGGAAAGGCCGGGTACAGGTACTCCCCGTTTTTTGAGAGGCCATGATGCATGGCGCGATAGAAATCGTCGGCCGACCAGGTGCCCAGGCCCGTGCTGGGATCGGGCGTGAGGTTGCTTGTGTATATGCGGCCGAAAGGCGTCTCGATGGCTCTGCCGCCTGCATAGGGCTTGCCGCGTTCGGTGGTGTGGCATGCCATGCAGTTGCCGGCGCGGGCCAGGTAGGCGCCCCGTTTTTCTTGCGCATTCAGGCTGCCCAGTGGAATCGGTTCTGGCGAGATGTTCGCCTGTGTGGGCGTTGATTGCATGGTGTGTGTGCCGCATTCCAATGGAAACTGTACGCTGTTGGCGGCGGCGGCTTTGGCGTTGACGGGCACAGGCTGCCCGGCCAGGTAAGCGCTGGCGGCATTCAACTCGGCCGGGGTCAGGGCCTTCACCAAATTGTGCATGCAATCGGGTGCGGCCGCCTGCCGCTGGCCATTGCGCCATTTGCCCAATTGCGCATTCAGGTAATCTTTGGGCAGCCCGAGCAGCCCGGGGGTGTAGGGCTCCACGCCGGTGAGCTGTTGACCATGGCAGGCCACGCAGGCTGGCACTTGGCGATCTGGCAGGCCTTTGTGCACCAGTTGTTTGCCGGCTTCAAGCTCGGCTTGGCTGCCCGTGTTGCTGGCTGGCGCCGGGTAGGGTGGGTTTTGCGCAGCAAAGTGCCGGGCCATGTGCAGCAAATAGTCGTTGGAGAGGTGTTGCACAATGCCGTTCATGGCTGCGTGTTGCCGGCTGCCATCCCGAAATGCAATCAATTGGTTGTACAGGTATGCCGCGGGCTTGCCTGCAATGCGTGGGTAATAGCCCTCGGCACTGGCCCGGCCCTGCTCGCCGTGGCAGGCTGTGCAGGCTTGTGTGCGGGTGGCCATTGGATTGGCCGGTGCACTGTTGGGGTTGCCCAGCGTCAGCACTGGCCATGCGAGAAGGGTGAGCAGGGCAGATAGGCGATGGGCGTGAATCATGGTGCTGCTGTGTTACAAGGGGAACCCGGATTATACGCCGTGCCCCTGCGGCTGCCTTGGCGCTAGCTCGGCGAAAGTAACCAAGCCAGCAAAGCAGAGCCAAGCCCAGCGGCCATCACCCACAGCACCAGCCCGAATTCCGCGCCCTCTGCGACGGCAAGCAGGGTCGCACTTGCGCACAGCGCCAGTGCGCCGCAACAGCGCCGATGACGGGTTTGCGCAAGGCCGATGGTTGCCATGCGCTTGGGCCAGTGTGGATGTTTCGCATGCGCCACTTGTGTGGTGGCCACGCAAAGCAACCCAAAGGCGAGCAGCACAAAGCTGACGATGATCAACACGCTGGCCATGGTGCCTCGGATTTTGCTGCTTTCTTGACACGTTGGGCTGCCC
>DASUEC010000245.1:0-12661 GCA_036275255.1 Limnobacter sp.
CGGCAAATCCATCCATCAGGGGGCCGGCCTTGTCGAAGGTTTTGAACTTGCCCGCAGCCTGATAGGGGGCCAGGGATTTTTGCGCCATCTGAAAGAATGGCTTGTTGCCCTCGGGTGCTTTGGCCATTGCGTCTGCATTCAGCCAGAAATCTGCATCGCCTTTGGGGCCATGCACGGTGGCATTGACGAAAACGGCCTGGCCTTGCGCATCGACCAGACCGCACACATGGTCTGGGTGCATGTGGGTGAGCAGCACGGTGTCCACTTGTTCAGGTTTGTAGCCTGCGGCTTTCAAGTTGTTCAGCGCATTGCCCAGCGTGGGCCCAAAACACTGGGCAGCTCCCGCGTCCACCAGCACGAGGTTGCCGGGGGTGTGCACCAGGTAAGCGTTCACGGCAGTTTGCACGCCAGGGTCGGTTTGCAAAAACATGCGGGCCAACATGGACTGGATTTGTTGTTGATCCAGCCCTTTGAGCAGCGTGGGGGCCAAATGGATGTGCCCGTCGTAGAGGGCGGTCACCAGGGTGTCGCCCACGGCCAAGCGATAGAAACCCGGTGCCTGTGTGGTCTGCATGGGTATGGGGTTGGCGGCTGGTGTGGCCAGGCTGGACAGGCCCAGCACAGCGGCTGTAAGCAGGTTGCGAATCAATTTGGCGTTTGCGTATTTCATGCTGCATTCCTTGGGGGGTTGAACCAACGGGGCAAGGGCCCCGGCTCCTCCCAGTTTATCGCAATGCGTGTTTTCGGATGAGCAACCAGGGTGTGCCCAACATGAGCAAAAACCCGGTGTTGAACAATGCGTTTTGCCAAAAGCCGTGTGCAAGCGATGCGGCGGTGTCTGGCAAGTACCAGGCCAACAGCGACATCCCGATGGCCGCCCAGGCACCCGGATGGCCTTTGGCGAGGCCATGCCTGCACACCCACAGCATGAGTGCAGCCCACCCGACAATCACCCCGCCCATCACCGCGTGGGCCAGGTTGACATACGACCGGGCCTCTTCTGGCCATGCATGCATGGCTTGGGGGTTTTGATAAATCATCCATCCAAAGCCCTGTGCAACCAAGCCTGGCATACACACCAGAACCAGGCCGAACAGCAAGGTGATGAGCAGGGATGCTTCCAGAACTTTGAGGGCAGGTGGCTTGGTCACGTGGGTCTCCTTGTGTGAGCTTGGGCGTTGACAGCAGTCTGCGCCACCGCACATCATGGGCGCAATGACCTGTGAGGTAATAAACCATGTCTGCCCAATTAAAGCCCTTGCATGCGGGGCATTGCGTGCGTGAATTGCGACAGCGCCATAACTTGAGCCAGATGGACCTGGCTCTGCGGGTGGGCGTTTCACAACGTCATTTGAGCTGTATAGAGACCGGAAAGGCGAGCGCCAGTCGCGAGATGTTGATGGCGCTGCTCGATGGCCTGGATGCCCCGCTGGAAGAGCGCAATGCCGCCCTGGAAGCAGGGGGTTATGCGCCTGTTTACCCCCATCGCCCCATTCATCACCACGAGATGCAGCTGGTGAACGATGTGGTTGACACCATGATTCGGGCGCATGCCAGCACGCCAGCCATTGTGCTTGACAAAACCTGGAATCTGCTGCGTTTCAATGCCGGGTTTGAGGCGCTGGCCCAAGGTTTGGGTTATGGCATTGAATTGTTTAAGCCGCCTGCCAATTTTTTGGCACTGATGCTTGCACCGGGCGGCCTGGCCGAGCACCTTGTGAACAGGCAGGAGGTGTTTGCTGAAGTGTTGCGGCGTGCCAGCCGCGAAGCGGTGCACACGCCAGCCCTGCAGGCGGTGCTTGCTCAATTCAAGATGCCCAAAACACTCAAGCCTTCACAGGCGTTGGCTGCGCCAGCCTTGGTGGCACACCTACAAAGCCCGGAGGGCGAGTTGAAGTTTGTATCCACTTTCACAACCTTTGGCACGCCCATGGAGATCACCACCGCTTCGCTGAAAATCGAACACATGTTCCCGGCCGATGATCACACCCGTGCGGTGATGGCTGTCTGGATGAAACGTTTTGCACGGAGCAGGGAGTGATGCGCATGTTTGGCTACGCCGTGTTGGCAATCGTGTTGCTGTGTGTGGGTTGGTGGGTTTTGCAAAAGCCCAGTCACCAACGGGATTGGGCCGACGATGTAGCCCGCATGTTGCGCGCTGATGTGCAGGGCAGCCAGGTGACGCTGCACAATGTGCGCAATTTTGAGTGGCGCACCGAGAAAGATTACACACCACGTTGGGAAACTCGACAGTACGATTTGAACGGGTTGCAGAGGGCTGATTTGTTGTTGTCTTACTGGATGGGGCCAAAGATCGCACACACCCTGGTGTCGTTCGGATTTTCGGATGGGCGTTACATCACCTTTTCGCTGGAGATTCGCAAGGAGAGGCACGAACAGTTTTCTGCCTGGAGAGGGTTTTTCAGGCAGTACGAGGCAATTCTGGTTGCCGCCGACGAATCCGACATTGTCCGCACCCGCACCAATGCGCGGGGCGAGGATGTGTACCTGTATCGCCTGGATGTGCCGCCCGAACAATTGCGCACCGTGTTCATGGCCTATGTGAACAAAGCCAATGCCTTGGCCCAAACCCCGGAGTTTTACAACACGTTGACCAGCAACTGCACCACCGTGGTGTTCGATGTTGCGCGTCAAATTGCCCCGGGCTTGCCGCTGGATTATCGCCTGCTGCTGTCGGGCTATTTTGCCGAGTACGCTTTCGAGCAGGGTGCGCTTGCCCCTGGCCACACGTTTGGCGAGTTACATGGCAAAGGGCGCATTGTGGAGCGCGCACAGACCGCTCAGCCAGGGGACGATTTTTCGGAAGTGATTCGGCGAAATGTGCCCTGATTGAAAGTTGACGCACTGTAAACTTTAGTGATTAAATTCTGTTGAGGGCGCATGTGCTTGGCCCCGTGTTAACGGCCAACTGGTGATCTCATGTCGCTAAAAACCTTTCTCATGCCCCACATCACCCAGCGCATGTTGTCGCGCCAGCGGTTGCTCGACAAGCGCGTCAGGGCTGAGCGTCTTCGAGTTACGCAGGGGCGGCCCCACACCATGCTTTATTTCCACCAGGTGGATGATCCGTACAGCGCCCTGATGGTGCAAGTGTTGGGCAAGCTGATGGCCGCTTACGATGTGCACCTGGAGGTTCATTTGGTGAGCCCACCTCCGGATGCAGCAGCGCCCGAGCGCGACAAACTGGTTGCATACAGCCGGTTGGATGCACAGCATCTCGCACGCCATTGGGGGCTTGCATTCACAGACCCTGGCGCGCAGCCTGAACCCGCGGCGGTGGTCAAAGCCAGTCTCTTGTTGCTCAATGCTGTGCTGGCGGGTGCGTTTGTGGACGATGCGCACGCCATCACGCAAACCCTCTGGCAAGGCAAGTGTCTGCCGGATGGCCCTGTGGCAACCCCCAGAGAGCTTCAGGATCATCAGGGCCAGGCAGATCGCTTGCGGGAACGCTTGGGACATTACCTGGGTGGCATGCTGTATTACGAAGGGGAATGGTACTGGGGGATTGATCGTCTTTATCACCTCGAAGAACGTTGGCGAGGATTGGGATTGGCGCGCAAACCGGGGCACGGGTTTTTGTTTCCCCTCATTCCGGATTTGAAGCTGGCCCAACAGGGCACCGGGGTCCGGGAGTTGGATTTTTTCTTTTCCTTCCGCAGTCCTTATTCGGCCATTGTGGCACCGCGTGTTTTTGAACTTGCTCGGCTCACTGGCGCGAAAGTGAATTTGCGTTTTGTGCTGCCGATGGTGATGCGTGGCTTGCCTGTGCCTGCGCCCAAGCGCCAGTACATTGTGCATGACACCGCCCGTGAGGCCCACGCCCGGGGCATTCCGTTTGGCCGTTTGAATGACCCGGTTGGCAGGCCTGCGGAGCGTGGTTTGGCGTTGATGCCTTTGGCGATCTCCAAAGATTTGGGGCAGGCCTTTGTATTGAGCTTCATGCGAGGTGTGTGGGCCGAAGGCGTGGATGCAGGCAGTGATGCTGGCTTGCGCAAGATTGCCGAGCGTGCGGGCTTGTGTTGGGAAAATGCACAGCTGGCCTTGCACGATGAGGGCTGGCGTGCGCAGGCCGAGGCAAACCGGGCATTGTTGTTTTCTTTGGGCTTGTGGGGCGTGCCGTCTTTCCGCGCGGGTGACCTGGTGACCTGGGGGCAAGACCGCCTCTGGTTGCTGCAGGAGGCCCTGCTCGGAGACGCCGGCTAAGCGTGGTTCAGTTTAGCCATCGCCGTCCAAACTGAATGTCGGTGTTGCCGGCGGGCAGACTGATCCAGTCCCCGTCTTCCCCAATGCGCAGTGTGCCATTGTAATGGCTGGGCGCATCGCCCAAAAAGGCTTCTTTCAGGGTTGGCAGCGGCAATGGCGGGACGATGTGGGTGTACACCACCGCTTGAACCTTTGCTTGTGCGGCAGTTTGAGCCACTTCCTCTGGCGTTGCGTGGTAGTTGGTGATGTCCCCGAAGATGGTGGCAAGTTTGTTGCGCTGCGAGCGTGCCGCGATGGACTGTAGTGTGCCCACCAATTGCGGATTGAGTGCCTCATGCACCAGCAGGTCTGCACCTTGCGCAGCCATGGCCACATTGCTGGATTGTTTTGTGTCTCCGCTGATGACTACGCTGCGGCCTTTGTACGTGACTTTGTAGCCCACCGCCGGACTCACCGGCCCGTGGTCCACTGCAAAGGTTTCTACACGCGTGTCAGGTGCCTCAAACACGGTGTGCAAACCGCTGTCGGGCAAAGAAAAAGACACTGCCCTTGCGCCTGCCAGCTCGGGGGGCATGATTCGGGCGGTGTGGTGCGCCACCCGGTACTGGGTGTCGTGTTGATAGGCCTGTTGCAAACCTTCAAGCACGGCGGAAACACCTTCAGGGCCATGTATCACCAGGCGTTGGTCGCCCGTGGTTTGTGCCCAACGGGTCATCATCAGTTCACCCAGACCATCGATGTGATCGGAGTGAAAGTGAGTGAGGAAGACCTGGCTGATTTGCCCGGTGTTCAAATTCATGCGAGCAATTTGACGTGAGGCATTGCCCCCGGCATCAAAAAGCATCATCGTGCCACCGGCCACAACCACCGTGCAGGGCGCACCACGTTGAGGGTCTGGAAATGGCGAGCCCGTGCCGCACAAGCCCACATGCAGGCCATCGGACAGGTCATCGGTCGTGCTGGTCATGCGTGTTGTGGCGTTGGCCTCCACCAGCATCATGGTGATCAGTTGGCGTTGCGTGTACAAGGCCACGCCAAACAGGGTCAACAGCCCGATGGCAATCACGGTGGTTTGCTTTTTCATGGTTTGGCCTCTACCCAAATTGGCGAACTCCAGGCCCGCTCTTGTTGTGTGATCACGCGAAGTTCGCCGGTGTAACTGCCGGGGCTTCCCTCAATCGCGCAACACCCTTCATAACCGGAAAAGCCACTCTGCGCGGGGAACTGACCATTGCTCGGGTTGATGAGATTGCACTGCACACCCTTGGCCACGCAGATGCGTGTGCTCCAGCGGCAGGTGTTGTTCTCCAAGGCGCGTGCGTAGTAGGCTGCACCGGTTTTGGGGTCAAAGTCGGGATCGTGGAACACGGCGCACAGTTGCTCCGGACCACGTTGCTCTGTGGCGCAATTCGGCGCGGGCTGGGGTGCGTTGCGGTTCTCCAGCAAGGTGAAAAGTTGCTGCCGCCGCTCACCTTGGCGGTCGGCCCAGGTCTTGATCAGCTCAAGTTTTTGCAGCGGGGTGCCTGGCTCCGCACCACCCGGATCCTGCATGGCGTAGGCCACAATGTAAGGGCCTTTGCCATCGACTACCAGACTGCCACCCATGGCCACGCCCTCCACTCGGCCTTCCTCAATCGGGCTGGCTCCAGCGGCAAGCTGGTCGCAAATATTGCCAGGCAACGGTTTGCTGGAGGCCAGGGTTCGAATGCGCATTCTTGAGCCTGAGGTGGCGAACGTCTCGCGGCGTTTGAGGGCTGCAAAAATTTCTTCTCGGGTGTTTTCTCTTGCCCACACACCAGCAAGGCCTCCGGGGGTGAAGTTGGAGGCCACCGGATTGAAATGACGATCCCGGCAGTTGCTGGGATCGCTGGGATTGTCGGTGCTCAATGGCAGTTTGAAGCCCGTGATGGGGTCGGTGGGCAGGGGCTGGGGGCGACAGTCCCAGCGGCCCAACGCTTCAGCGGGTTCATCATCGAGCACACCGCCGTGCCCTGGGCTGCGGGCGAACTGGGCCTTGTCGGTGTAGCCGGCAATGCCATTGTGTGTGTCGCTCGATCCAATAAAGCCGTATTCATATGGATTCACACCAGCCTTTCTCTTGAGCGCCTGGCCCTCGGCGATCACGTTGCGTGCATAGTCCAGCGGTGTCGTGCAATCGGCCGGTGTGGATCCACCGATTGCTGCGCTGGTGCAAACATCAGCCGCATGGATCGATTTGCCTGCCCCCTGATTTTTATTCACCTGGCAAAAAAGCGGATCGCTGGCCTTGCCTTTGCACACCGTTTTGCACTCGGGCGGGTCGTTGGGCCCCCCTTTGCACAGGGTTTTCCATTCTTCAAAGCCGCAGCCTGAGCCCTCCTCGCCCTGAAGACCCTGGTTGAAGCCCAACAAACATTCGCTGCCACCCTTGTGTTGAATGATCTCAAGTACGCGGTCCATCGCATGGCGAAGGTTGGCATCGGCTTTGGTGAGTGGGGCATTGTCGCGTGCTGGCGGCAAGCCTGTGGCGGTGTCCCGCGCACGCACAAACCGGCCATCGCTTTGATTCATGCTGTGTGGGATGGTGACCACGTCGCAATTGCCCTTGGCCACGCATTCACTTTGGAGTGCATCAAACAGCATCCACTCGTCGTTGGTGTTGTCGTCAGTGGGCACCGGGGGCACCGAGCTGACCACGTCGGCTGGCACATTGGCATCCCGGAAAATCACGTTGCGGTGGAGCACCTGGCCGCCCTTGTTGGATGAAAACTCATAGCCGTGCAGGGTGGTGAATTTGCAGGGCGTGTATTCCTCGTTGGTGATTTGCTGGATTTGTTGCCAGGTGCTGGTGCTGGGAATGTTGCTGCCTGCGCTGGTGACCAGTTGCAGATAAAGCGGCACGTTGCCTGTGATAAAAACGGACACGTTGTCACGGATGAATCCGCCAAATACATCACAAGCCGGGTTGGTGCCCGCCGGGATGCGCCCCTGCACTTCACACAGGTTGGAGAAGGTGCCCAGTTGCTCTGCATGTTCTGTCACGGCGGCAAAGTCCAACGGGCGGTCAATCTGGATGCGTCGCATGGGGGTGTCCGGGTCGTCGCCGGAGGGCAGAAATTGCGGGTCACCCTGCGCGTATCGGTATGCCTCGCGCGGGCCATTGATGGAATTGAAAAAATACGCATCAAATGAGAGCTTGGTGTGAATGTGCAGGTCACCAAAATACGCTTGCTTGCGATTGCTGGTGCTGCCATTGCAGGTCAGGGGTGTGCCTGGATTCTCATTGGGGTTGACCCCTGTGGGGCGTGTGTTCGCACTTTGATCGTTGTCGTTGCCCAGGCAAGCCGCGAGCATCAGGGGAAACATCAAAACGGCGAGGTTGCGCCTTGACGGAGTCTTAAACATAAGTGCCAACCCTTTGAATGGTCCAATGCAATGCAAAGCCCCCGAGCAGCAGGAGCAGTGTGTGGTGTGCCAGGGTGGGCACGGTGTTGCGATTGATTCTGTTCAACAGCGCAAACAAGGCAAGCAGGGCAAGAACCACAGCCAGTTGACCCGCCTCTATGCCGAGATTGAAAGCAAGCAGGGCTTGCCACAGCGCATCGGCGGGGAATCCTTTGTCTGCCATGGAGAGGGCAAAGCCCGAGCCATGTAGCAATCCGAAAATTGCTATCAGGACCCAGTGGCTGCGGGTGATTGCGCTGTGCTGTGGCAAGGCAATTTGCACGGCAAGATACAAAACGCTGAGTGCAATCCATGCTTCAATGGCGCGTGTGGGCACAACCAGCCACTCCAGCACCACCAGTGCCAGCGTAATGCTGTGACCCACCGTGAACAAGGTGAGTTGGCCCACGAGTTGTGTCACCGTGCCTTTTTGCCTGCGCCATAGCAAAAACAGGCCAGTGATGAAAAGCACATGGTCCAGGCCATAGACGAGATGATCCAGTCCTATTGCAAAATAGCTGGTCCATGGCAAGGTGGGCTCTGCGCTGTCCAGCGGCATTCCCGGGCGTTGTGGCGTGAGCACACCGTGCACGGTCTGCCCATCAAGCAGGTCTGCCCGTACGATCAAATCTGGCGAAAGCCGCACAAAGCCGCTGGCCTGGAGTTTGTGTTGGCGAAGGGGGCCCGTGCATTCAAAGCGTGCTGTCTGGATGATCTCGTTGTCGTGCAAGGAATCCACACCCAAGGGCGTCAGCGTACAGGCCGGTGAAAATGCAAAGTCGATGGGAGCCATGCTGCCATCGGCCCCTTGGCTGCGTTTGAAGACCAATTGACCTTGACCCGGTGAAAACTCCCGCAGCTGCAGCGCACTGGTGCCCATTTCGTGGGCCAAGGCGTTGCCAAGCAAGAGCATCATGCACAACCCGGCCAGTGTTTGAGCCAGCCAAAGCAAGGTGTCGGGATTGTGGGGAGGGCGTTGTTTATTCATGCCGCTCTTCTACGATGTAGCTGCTCAAAATGGTGGCCAGCGCCGCATGGTTCATGGCCTCCCGTTGGGCGGCCATCACATCGACACGAAGTCTTTCTCCCGCCTCTTCGATGGTCATGGTGCGGCCTTTGCGGTGTTCAATCACCTTCACCAAGTGCACACCCAGCGCAGAGTTCATGGGCTCAGACCATTGCCCTGCCGGCAATTGCACAATGCGCTCCACCAATGCACTGCCCAGGTCGCGGTTCAGTTGTAAATGGTCCACAGGGGTTTGGGATGCATCCAGCGGGAATGGATCACCTCCAGGGGCTGTCGGCTTATTTGCCAGCGTCATGAGATGTTGGCGCGCGTGAAGCAGGGCTTCGTCCCCCCGTTTGCCCCGGCTGAAAAACACATGCTCGAACTGCACGGCATGGCCGGTCTGGTATTGGTCGGGGTGCGCGTCCAGGTAAGCCTGCAGTTGTGCCGGGCCAGGCTGCTCCAGGGGCGTCATGCCCTCCAGAAGAAAGCGCATCTTCTGGACCACGCGGCGTTTAACGATCAAGTCGTCCTGGTCCAGACCCAGCTTGAGGCCCTCGCGGTACAGCACCTCTTCTTCAATGTAGTTTTCCATCGCATGGTCGAGGGCGGCCTCACTGGGGGCGGGCATGCCTGGCTGGCTGAGTTGCTGGCGAACAAACTCCCGGTGGGCGGGCGTGAGCACAACGGTCTGGGGCTTGGCGTCTTCGGGGTTGGCCCATTCCAACAGGGCAATGCCGGCTGCCACCGCCACAAAGCCAACAAGAACTGCTCTGGAGGTGAATTCGCCGGCCATCGCTGCTCCTTACATTTTGATGTAGCGCCACATGCCGCTGGGCATGCTGGCCAACAGGGGTTTGAGTGCACGCCAGGGGTAGCCTGGCACCACGCCCGTGCTGCGGCGTTTTCGGATGTGTTGCAGCATTTCCCGCGCAGCCTGTTCAGCCGACACCAGGAAAGGAAACTGCTCCATGTTGTCGACGATGTCGGTTTTTACAAAGCCGGGCAAAATTTTGGTCACATGAATGTTGTACCGCTGAAGCTCGATCGCGGATGCATCCAGGTACATGGAGAACCCGGCTTTGGTGGCGCAATAGGCTGCCTGCTTGGGGATGGGGGTGAGAGAGGCGAGTGAGGAGATGCCCACAATATGCCCGGCTTTGCGAGCGCGAAAGTATTCGGCAGCGGCATCCACCGTGGCCACGGCACCCAGCAGGTTGGTCTGGATCATGTCGAGTTGTTCGACAAGCTGCCCCTTGCCCACACCAGTGAGCTGGTTGGCCCCGGCATTGGCCACCACAATGTCCACTTGCGCAAATCGGCCAATCAGGGCAGCCATGGCTTTGGGAACATCGGAGGTTTTTTGCACATCCATGGCCGCCCACTCCACTTGTTTGCCCGCCATGCTGGGCATGGCTTTGAGTTGCTCGGCCAATGCTTGCAGGCGGTCGGTGCGACGGGCGGTCAAACCGAGGTTGTAGCCATGGCGACCCATTTCCAGGGCCAGTGCCAGGCCAATGCCGGACGATGCGCCGGTGATGATTGCGGTTTGATTCATGCTGCTTGTTCCTTGGTTGAAGGCAGTGTGGTGACTGCCACGGTGAGTGCCATGCGTTCCACCCGTGGTAAATCCATGTTCAACAGATCGCGTGCATGATGCTGCGCCAGCCATTCTTCGACTGCAGTTTGTCCGTCTCTGGACATGGCGCGATAACAATCCAGTGCGCGTTGCATCATCCAGACGGTGTAACCCAGCCCCATGCGTTTGAAAGGCATGTCGCCCATGCGTGTTTCCACCATGCCAACGCTGCGTGGCAGGCGGGTGTTGAGCCCTCGCTCCTGTGCAAGCTTGCACAGGAGATCCCCGGTTTTTTGAACCATGGGCACAAATTCATGCAGAACCGAGTGCCACACCGGGTTCAAGGAGCTTGGCATGTTGCCAGGCGCAAACAAGTTCCCTTGTGCATGGGGGGCAGGGTTGCTCATGCGAGCCAGCCAGGCTTTCAGGTTGGGGCGTGGGTCAATCAGCTCGCGCTTTGGCCATGGGTCCCGCCCCAGGTGGCCGTACATGGTGCCCACCAAACCAAAGTCACCCAGGCTGGGCCGCTGCCCAAGCAGGAATGCATGTTGTGCAAAATGGGCATCCAGTGCGTCCAGCATGTGTGCTGTCCAGCGGTTCATGGTGTTGTACTGGGAGGGTGTGATGCCCACACCGGGCAACATGCTCTTTAAAAATCGTGCCGGTTTGCCAGCAGCCTTGTTTTGCAAAAATCGAGGCGCAAAAGGCAGCAGGGCTTTGCCGGCGTCGTGTTCGAACAGCGCGTAATTCTCTGGGTAATTCCAGCGGGTGTGCATGGCAATCGGGATCCACCATTCATCGCCCCAGGCCTCCAGCAAATAACTGGCGAAGCGCTGCACAGGATCGTCAGGCACCACCGGGTTGCTGGGTATTTCTTGCTCAAACCGATCAATGATGATGCTTGTGTCCTGAATCCATTCGCCTGTGTTTGACCGAAGTACAGGCATCACTGCCGCACCTGTTTTCTTTTTGATGGTCACCAAGAGCGTGTACATGTTCACAGGTTTGAGCGTGAAATTTGCCCGCTTGTAACGCAGGTAACACAGGGCCTTGCCCGTGAAATAGGACAGGTGCCAGCCGTACAGGGTGTAATGCGGTGCCATGGATTCCCTTGGATGGGGGGTGGGATGGTTGGAATTTAAACATCAATATTTACATGGTGTCAACTTTAATTGACATGTGCCATACTTATCAAATATCAAAGACAGGTGCGAACCATGGGCAAATCGGATGTGCTGGAAAAACGCCCTTATCTGGGCAAGGAAGAGCGCAAATCTCAGCTGGTGCAGGCAGCGGCAGCGCTGGTGGAGCAACAGGGCTGGGCCGAGCTGAATATGAGCACCTTGGCGCAGGCCAGTGGCGTAAGCCGGCAATTGGTGTATCAGCATTTCCCCAGCCTGGAGAGCCTTTTAACCGCCACCGCCTGGGCCATTTTTGTGGACACCATGCAAGGCACGCAACAGGCCATCACCAGCAACGCCAACGACATCAAGGCGGCCATTCGTGCCGCAGCCCTTGTGTCGATGGACATGCCCGTGGGGCGTGGGGATGCCTTGTGGCAAATGATTGCTGGCATGAATCAAAACATGACTGAACTCGAGACCATACGCACCGGCATTCGGGATGTGGTGTTGCGCTTGTGGCAGCCTCTGCTGAAAAAGCACCGCAGCATGAGCGACAAAGCCGCGAGCAGCTTGGTTTGGATGCTCATCATGGCGTTTTGGGGGGCTCGTAACCTGGTGCGGGATGGGGTGGTGAGCCGCAAGCAGGCGCTGGCCCAGTTTGATGTGTTGCTGGATTCGGTGTTTGACTGATTGGTCAGAGCCCGTCAATCAGCTTTTCAACCATGTGCCGTATGGTTTTTTTCGCCTGCTCCGGTGTCAATTCCTGCTCGCGGCGCAGGCGTGTCCAAGTGTCCAGGCTCAACACCAAATCGAGCGCTTCAAAAGTGCCCTTGCGGTTTTGAACCTTCTTGGGCAAAAAACCCAAAAGCAACATGCGCTGCAAAGCCACGCTTTGCCGGTGTTTTTCTTTCAAAAACGGCGAAGCATGCAAATGCGCCACGCTGGAGACATGGATTGGCATGAGCTGCTCAAACATGGCGCTGCGGCGGTCGATGGCATGGTGAAGCTTGTCCTGCCAGGTGCGCCCTTCCAGCGGTGTTTGCAGCACTGGTGCAATGATGGCGTCGACGGCGTGTGCCATCTCCCGGTACAGGGTTTCCATGTCCTGAAAGTGACGGAAAACCGTTCGCAGACCGACCCCGGCACGTTCTGAGACCTGTTGTGCTGTGGGGTTCAGGTTGCCCTCGCGAATGTAGTCCAGAAAGGCATTGACGATGAGTTGCTTGTTGCGTGCCCCGCGGTCGCGGCGGCCATCGGCTTGTTCTTCTACCATGTACGGCTCACGGATTTTTGTTGTTGGGAGGG
>DASUEC010000246.1:0-11602 GCA_036275255.1 Limnobacter sp.
AAACGTGGAGAACGGCAAGCAACACGCGCATGGACAATATGCAAAAGGCAATTGACCTGAACATTGAAAACATTGCCAAGCACGCACTGAAAATTGCTGCCAACGAGGAGAAAATCACCAAGCTGGAGAGCGTGACTGTGGAATTAGATGCGCGCATGGGCAATGCAGAAGGCCGCCTGGACAAGCTGGAGAACGACTGGACCATGCAGTTCAGCCGCTCCGAAGATGGCACCACGCTCACCGTGCGCACGCCCAACCTGGTGGCTGGCAATTTCATGGCGGACCAGATCAAGGCACGTGCGTTCTACACCGAGCGGCTGGAGGCTGAAATGGCCCGCATCCGCGAACTGGAAGTGGACAACCTGCGCGCCAACACGGCTGTCGCCCGCAATGTGCAGGCCGAAACCGTGAACACCGGCTCCGCGCAGGTGTACGCCGGGGTGGGCAGCCCAGCCTTCCTGTTTGCAGCGCCCAGCGATGGCCATTACACGGTGAATACCAGCAGCATGGACGGCAGCTATGCCACAGCCACCGTGATTGTGAATGGTGGAGTGGTCAAGGTGGTGCCCATCGCCAGCGAAGGCATTGAGCTCATCGCTGTGGGCAACACCGTGAAGGCGATTGCAGCGGGCAAATCGGTGCGGGCGAGCTGGATCAAGATGGGCTGATCGGCACTCAAAAGCTTGAATAAAAAAACTCGTCGATATTCGCATTTTTTAAATTCGCGGGGAGTTTGAATGGGTACTTTTTTTTGGTCCAGTGTCACTCAGGACAAGATAGATTCTTGGGCAGTCCATCTGGATGAACCGTCCCCAGTCCCCGAGGGGTCGAAGACAGAATTTACTCAGGCCGTGCGCACCTTGTTTGCGATTCACGCGCTCAACATGATGGATCACCTGGAAGCCATGCACGACCCATTTGCAATGGCAGGCGATGGCACATTTGGTTTGAAAGGCTTTCAGCTACTTGCGGGACTAACACCCGATCATCCCTTGTGGGACAAAATTGCACCTGGATCCACATGGGAAGAAAGGCGGAACATGATCGACGCTGCCTCTGTGGTTTGCCAGCCCGGCAACGAAGCCTTTTTGGCTGAGCTGTTGGGGGCCGACGGGGCCCTGAACATGGTCGATATCTTGGTGTGGTCTAACTTAGTTTTGAATGGAACCTTAAGCGATCAACAGATTGGCCACTCTCGGCAAGTGGCGAATGGTAACTGCTTTGCCTTGGCTGCCGTGAATGCAATTGCAAGCACCCCGGAGGGCCTCGCTTTGCTTGAGCGATCAATCGTTCAAAATCCTGACGGCTCTTACACGATTACCTTTGCCGGTGATCCCAATAGCCCCGTAATCGTGACGCATAAAGACATTATCACCCATACAGATTTTAGCAGTGGCGACGTTGACATGCTGATTTTGCAAGTTGCGATAGAAAAATATGCCAACGCATTTCCGCAGCGCTTAGGTATATCCACAATCCGAGCGGGCGGAACCTCTGCTGAGGTACTACAGCTGTTAACAGGCCAGAACTTTGTTTCTTATGTTCTCCGTTTCGATCCCGTCGCAACAAAAAATGTATTGCTGAGGCTGGCAGACACAGGTTGGCCGACCACTTTTAGTGCGTTCGTCGGGGCAGATGGCCTGCCCAGTCGATCCGGCAGTTCGTTTGCTCATGCTTACACCATTTTGGATATCGATGCTGAAGCTGGCCTTGTGACTTTCACCAACCCCTGGGACAGCGGAAAGCCCATCACGATGCAAATTGATGACTTCTGTACCCGAGTTAATTCGCTCAACACCCTTGCAGATGCAGACCTTCAAATGGAAATTCCCACAATTTTGAGGGTCGACCAAGCTGCTGGCACGGTGACTTACATCAATCCTAGAGTAGGTAGCGATCCCGTCACCGTTCCGTTCTTGGACTTTAGACTATAGGTCTTTGTACCCAAAGAACCAAAAGCGCTTGATGCCAAAATTGGCAAGATGCAATGCCAACTTTAAACTTGCCAGCGTAGAATGGCCTCATTGAGATACAACCTCACTTCTTTGGTGGTATGCGATGGGCATTGGCAACGAGCGTATGGAAGCAGTCCCGGGCCCGGGTGTGGCAACTCCAACAATGACTGCTAGCGCTCAACCACTGCCCGTGCAGAGCATGGCCGAGCTTCAAGAAATTGATCCCAAAAGTCTCAAGCAGGCCGACCAAAAGCAAACCGTGCTGGTCACCGGCCATGCGGGGTTTATTGGCTTTCACACGGCCAAGGCCTTGCTTGAGCGCGGCGACAAAGTCATAGGCATTGATTCGGTCAATACCCACTATGACACGCGCCTGAAGCGGGAGCGCCTGGCCATGCTGGATGAGCTCGCCAAAGCCACCGGCTCCAAATACCATTCGGTGCGGGCCGATTTGTGCGACACCTCTGCGTTAAACGACACGCTTGAACATTACAAGGTGCAGCGGGTGATCCACCTCGCTGGGCAAACCGACAAGTACCTGAGTCAAGACAAGCCGGGCGAATGTGTACAAAACAACATCAATGCCTTTGTTGCTTTGCTGGAGGCGTGCAGGCACTTTAAAATTCACCACCTCACCTACGCCAGCAGCCACGCCGTGTATGGCGCGGGCTTCCAAAAGCCCATGAGCGAGCGTGACAGCGCCAATCACCCTCAACGCCTGGATGCTGCCACGCAGCGGGCTTGTGAATTGCTCGCCCACTCTTACAGCCACCAGTTTCGCTTGCCCACCACCGGCCTGCGGTTGTTTTCCGTGTATGGGCCTTGGGGCAGGCCAGATTCCGTGTTGTTTGCATTTGTTAAAAAAATTCTGGAGGGCAAGCCCATCCAGATTTACAACGATGGGAGCAACACCCGCGATTTCACCTACATCAGCGATGTGGTGGAGTGCGTGATTCGCGCGAGCGACGCGCCTGCCGAGCCCAATGTGGCCTGGTTGGCCGAGTGGCCAGACCAGGCCAGCAGCAGCGCGCCCTGGCGAATTTTCAATGTGGGCAACAGCAAGCCGGTGTCTATTGAGGAGTTGATCGCTGCACTGGAGCATGCCTTGGAGAAGGCTGCCCTCAAGGAGTTAATCACCGGGCCCATTCTGGAAAAGAGCCGAAGTTGCGCCGACGTGTCGCTGTTGGCTGAGTCCTTGGTCTACCGTCCTTTGGTGGGCATTGATGAGGGCATACAGCAGTTTGTGGCGTGGTACCGGGCCTATCACCGGGTTTGAACTTTCAATGGGTGGTTGATACTTACTTTTTGTTATCAATTGCTTAAGTGCATTGTGGTGCAATTTTTTGCGCCGCAGCCGTCGCCCCCATGACTTCTGTCCACACTGCTGGCCACACTGCCAGCGCCCCAGCTTCAAATCCCCATGATGCACTCGGGGCCTCCCCCCAAACCACCGCCGAACCCTCCGCGGCCAGGGTTGCCTTAACCTTGGCCAAGGCGAACAGCCAACTGGGTCATGCAGCGCAAGCCGTGCAATCTGGCACTGCCGCCACCATGTCCACCCCAAAAATCAGGCAACTGGACTTTGAAGCGGTGACAGATGCGTTGCAGCCTATGTTCCATGCAGCCAAGGCCAAGCCCGCCTTGCTTCAAGAAAAGCGCGAAAATGCTTTAACAAAATTTTCTTTACTCACCACCATGGAAGCCCCCAGTGATGATGTTGATGCGTCCATTCGCCTGGGGGTCTTTCTGGCCGCCAAGGCCGCATTGGCAGGTTGTTTGCCCGACGGCACACCCACGGGAAAGTCGATAGCCTGGCAACAATTGTCGGCAGCGGCCTCCTCAGCGCGCAGCGAGATTCAGGCAAATCCGGCCACGCGTTCTCTTCCGAGCCTTCCCACCCTGTTGCGCGACGTTTTGAGCAGTGCGGTGCGCAAAGGAGACGCTTTGGCCCACACCTTCAATATGCGGGCCTTGTCTGCAACATCGGCAGGCAGCTCCTCCTCTGAAACGCCTTCCCTGGTCTCCTTCGATGGCAGAAATTACGATGTTTCCAATCCCCAAACGGCGGCGCTGCTGATGCTTGCAGCCATGCCACTGGATGTAATGGCAGACCCCACCGTGGCACCAGAGGCATGGCAAGTGACCGCCAACAAAGCGGGGCAGGCCGAGCGCGTGGTGCTCAATCGCCAGCAGCTTTGGCAAATTGCAAGCGACCCCAGTGTGGCCTCCCAGTACAGCCGGTTGAGCTTACAAACGAGCGATCTCTCTCAACGGCCGCTACAAAACGCCTTGCTCAAAAGGGCTGGTCTGATTTGGTCGCAACCATCTACAGCGCCAGTGGCAGCCAACGTCCAGAGCAGGATCAAGCAAGGCATTCAAAAACTGACAAGCGGTTCGCAGGGCGCTGGGGTTGCCACTGCCCCACGCTTCAATGCATGCAAAAACGCAGTCAAATCCTTGTGGCAGGGTATTTTCAGTTCCTCGTCACGCCCAGCCCCCCTGTCATCTGCTGAGCCACGAGCCAACACAGGCGCCAATGTGGACATGTCTTCCCGTCGAAGTCGTCGGCAAGCCATCCAAAAGCTTGTCGCCTCGATCAATGCCACCAATACACCACAGACCCGCCCCTCCACCGAGGTGCGAGTCAACCAACTCTTTGAACTTCAGCGTCTTCTCATCGGCATGGGCACCGATGGCGTTGCCCAAGGCAAAGACCTCCGTGTTTTTTACTCCAATGATTTTGAAAACCTGATGAATTGGAAGGGCCGTGGCGACAAAGCCATGTTGATGGATCAGGCCGAAGCGATCTTGCAGAAACACATGGACGTGCTTGTGGGTGTGGCCAGTGCAAAGCCAGATGCACCTGAAGCACATCCACCCCATGTGCGTGCCCAGGCCGCTTTTGCCGCCTTCCCCCCGGCCCTGCTGAACCCCAAAAGGCCCATGCATTTGTCGCAGTTTGGTCTACGAAGTCATGAGGGCTGGGTGACCAATGTCGAGCAGTTGATTGCCGTGGCCAATGCAGACTCGGCCGATGGTTTGTATTTTGATGCAAGCGTGGCTTTTGGGCGGCTTCAAACCTGCTTGACTGGCAAGATGCCCGAAGGGGCTGATCACCCGCACCGAATCGATCCCTTGGTGTTGTTGGACGCGGTGGTGGACTACCGCAACGACCAGGCTGGTGAAAAAAACCGCAAGGATTACCGTACAAAGGTAGAGCAGCCTATTACAGAAGATTGGGAGCCCGAGCGCATTGAGGTGCCTGATGCACCAGACGAAGAAACCCTCGCTCGGCTCTTGGGTTCGCCTGCGAGCCCTGCGCAGCAATCCCTCGTTGCAAAACCGGTGCCGGTGGCACAAGCACAGGCCATTCAGGCCTTGGTGGACGGGTTGGTGCTCAGGCCCCCTGTTGCGCACACGCTTACGCAAGCCATTGGTCGCTTGCTGGGCCACATTGCCAGAGAGGCGGCCTTGCAGCGCATGCAGCCCGCCGAGTATTTCGATGCGCTCAACATAACGATGCCCCGTCACGCTGAGCAGGCCGGGCCCAGCCAGCCCAAGCTCCTCAAGTACGACGACTTGTTGACCCAGTTGGATTTGGTTCAGTTGAGCGCTCAAAACGGCTAAATGAGCAGGTTTGAATCCGATGACTGTCATCCCCGTGTAACAAGGAAAACAAGTTACACGGAGACAAACCATGAAGTACCCCTTGGCCGCGGCATTGGTTTTAATGCTCAGCGGCTGTTTGGGCGATGGAAGTTCGCCATTGGCCCCCAGCAGCCCCAACAACCCCACCACACCCAACGAGACAGCAAGGCCGCCGCTCTTGAAGGCCAATGCATCCAACCCCGATTTTGCAGGAAGCAATCGGGAGTTTGAGGCGCCAGCCTGCAGTGCGGGCGGGGCCACCCCCCGCGCAGGTGGTGGCAGTTACAGTGTCAGTTTGCAGTCTGCCAGCGGGCACAACATTGCCTTCACTGTTTTTGAGCCAAGCAAGTTCAACTGCGAGCAGGGCAATCCGCTGGTCCTGGAGGGCCACGGTTACGGCGGCTCGCGGGCCTCAACACCCCGTGGCATCATGCCAAGTCTGATTGAGGCTGGGGCGGGTGTGATCAGCATCGACCAACGTGGCTTTGGGGACAGTGGAGGCACCGTCCGTGTGATGGATCCCGATTTTGAGGGGCAGGATCTTCTTCAGATTCTCGATTGGGCCGAGGCCAATCTGGATTGGTTGCGTTACAGCAATGCACAGCCGGCGGGCCAGCGCAAATTCAACCCCGTGATTGGTGCCACAGGCGGCAGTTACGGCGGTGGCTATCAATTGCTGATTCACAATGTGGACCCATTGAATCGCCTGGACGCCCTCACCCCAGACATCACCTGGAACGATCTGCGTTACAGCCTCAATCCGGGCGGTGCCTATGGCATCAAGGATTTTTCTGCGGCTGAGGGGCAGATCAGCCCGGTGGGCGTGGTCAAGTCGGGTTGGGCGCTGCTGCTGGTCGCTGGCGGTGAGGCTGGTTCGCTGTCACCGAAGTTGCAGGCCGGGCAACCCCAAGCCTTGCAAACCAGCGGGCAAGACTTTCTGATTCGCGAGACCTTGCTGCGCGGTGCCACAGCCAATCGCTTTCCCGCCGGAGCACTGGAGTTTTTCCGCTACCACAGCCCCAGTTACTGGTGCGATGCAGAAGTGGCCCGTGAGCAAACCTTCCTGCGGGAGTCGGTAACACCTGGCCTGGCGCAAAAAAAGCCTGCGCCGGTGGATATTTTGTTCACGCAGGGTTTCAGGGACACGCTGTTCAACTTCAACGAGGCTTGGCACAATTTCAAGTGCTATCGGGGCTTGGAAGATGCCAAAGGCCGCAAAGCCGATGTGCGTCTATTGACACACCAAAGCGGCCATATTCTGCCGATTAGCCCTGGCATGGTGCCCGGTTTGGCGGACTTGGCCGAGCAGGGCGCTCAAAATGGTTTGAACGAGATTGAGTTCCAAAAGCCAGGCGGCCCATTTGCCTGCGGCTCGCTGGGCATAGCCGATGCCCAGTTCGCATTCCTGGTGGACAAACTCTTTACTGCGGCAGAGGCGCAAAAAATCAAAACGGACACCCAGAGCAAAGCCTTTGACATGTTGGCGAGCAACAAAGGCAAGGTTTGCATGAGCCTGGCTGATGATGTGGGGCAGGGCGAAGCATCAGAGAATGCAGCCATTTGGCTGGATGAAGACAAGGTGCTCGCAAAATTGGGGCCCCAGGCCAAAGGCCTGGCCACGGCCTCCGAGTTGGAGCCAATCGCCGTGGACTTTGTGCCCGGCGATCCTTTGAATACCCTCACCAGTGCAGTGGCGGGGATATTGCGTTATCCCTTCGCGCCAGCTGTTGTGCCAATCGACCTGCCTGCAGGCGTCACCACCATTGCTGGCATACCCACAGGCACCCTTGAAATTGCGCCGCCTGCCGACATGTTGATGAATCCTGCTTGTACGCCCCTGCTTGCCGCCACAGGCATGTCGCCCATTGGTTTGCTGGGCCTTGAGCCTGCTTGCGACCCCATGGTGTTTGTGGGTTTGGGGGTAAACCGCAACGGTGCGTGGCGGTTGGTGGATGACCAGGTGACCCCCATTCGTGGATTTGGAAAACGTCACGTCGAGTTGACTGGGGTGGCTGAGCGTTTGGCGGAGGGTGAGCAATTCGGCTTGTTGGTGTATGGCTACCACCCGCAGTACCTCGGCACGGGTTCGAGGGACCTTGCCTCCCCCTTGGTTGCGCTGCGCGGCACGATCAACTTGCCCATCGTGAAGTTTATGCCATAATCCGGCTGTCCCTATTGCTTATCAGGTGCCCGCTGTTTGCGGGCCCAACAGGTTCCCTTGAGATCCCAAGCCAGACAAGAAGCGGTTGATAAAACCGAAGGTGTTCGTCCTGCCATGCAGGCGCGCAGCCTGAAAAAGAGGCACGATCTGCTGAAAGCGGGTCGAAAGCTGCTGCATTTGCGCGTGCTGGAAGACATTTCCATCAAGGACATTTGTGCCGAGGCCAACTGCACCGTTGGTTCTTTCTACAGCCGCTTTGAGGACAAAGAAAGTTTTTTTGATGCCCTCATCGCTGAAAGCTGTCACGAACTGCTGGCGCAAGCCGCCGAACAGTTTGACAACCGGAATTGGGAGGGCGTCAATGGCCGCGCCATTTGCGATGAAGTCGTGGCCTTTCTTGTCGGTATTTTTCAAGGGGAGTACAGCTCCATCCTCACGGAAGCCTTTATCCGAGAGTCCAAGGGGTTCATTGATTCGACGCCCATGCGGGATGTGGGTATTCAGTTCATCTCGACGGTGTTTGTGCCTCTTGCACCCCACATCGACAAAACCCTCAATCCCGACCCTTTGCGCAGTCTTTCCTTTGCAATTCAGGTGGTCTATGGGGCTTTGCACAATGCACGCCTGCGGGATTCCGGCCCGGTCAAGTTCAAAACACCCGAGTTCAAGCAGCGCCTGCAAGACATGGTGAGCCGCCATTTGGGCATTTCGCCAACGCAGGGGTGATTCAACCCTCACCCGCTTGAAGACTGTCTTGTAGTGAAATTACTACTAAATTACGAACTTTGATAAAGCACGCAACATTTCATGTTACTGCGGTGGTACATTTTTAGATAAGGCGCTCTAATTAATCAAAACTGTAATTATGGTTTTGCTTTTTTTGAAAGCTGCTTTACACTAAGCAAAAATTTATACAAAAGCATCGCAAAGATGCGCGACCGGAGGTGACATGTCTTATCTATCTGCAATCCAGCTCAGTTCCCCGTGATGGTTTTTTGCCTGCCAGCAGGCCGAAATAACCATTCGATTTTCTATGAGTTTGTGCACATCCTTTCACAACGGATGTGACTACATTGCGGGCGCTTGCCTGCTTACTCGACCACGGGGGCACCATGACTACACACACATTTAAAAAAACAAAGACCAACGTTGCAGTGCGCAACATGATCGCTGTGGGCTTGTTCACAGCGGCACTCTCACCAGTTCAGGCCAAAGATTTCCAGATTGGCGATTTTGATTTGAGCGTCAACTCCACGGTCAGTGTGGGTACCGCGTTCAGGGCTGAGGGGCGTTCGTCCGAGCTGTTTGCCGGCAACAACGCTGACTCTTCAGGCACATTTGGCACTGGCCGATCCAACACCACCGACGACGGTAACCTGAACTACGACAAGGGCGACGCGTTCACCACCGTTATCAAAGGTGTTCACGATTTTGACCTCAAAAGGGAAAACTACGGCTTTTTTGGCCGTGTGAAGTGGTTCTACGATTACACACTGAACAAGCAGGATGTATTCCACGGGCACGAGCCCACCAGCAATAACTTCAACAGTGCCGCGGGACCTCGGGTTCAGCGTCCGTTGGATGACAGTGGATTCCATCCATATGCCCGTTTTGACGGCATCGATCTGCTTGACGCTTTTGGGTACATCAACACCAACGTGGCCGACATGCCCGTCGATCTTCGGCTGGGTCGGCAGGTGATTGCCTGGGGTGAAAGTTTGTTTATTCAAAGCCCAATCAGCGGATTGAACACCTTGGACATTTCCGCCTTGCGGCGTCCCGGTGCCGAGTTGAAAGAGGGGTTTACGCCTTCCGAAATGCTCTACATGAACCTCGGTGTCACAGACGACACCAGCCTTGAAGCTTTTTACCAGTTGAAGTGGCGCAAGACGGTGCCGGAGGGTTGTGGCACTTATTTTTCTGCCAACGACTTTGCCGCCGATGGTTGTAACCGAATTGCCCTGTTTGGCGGCGTTGCTTATGACGGCACTCGATTCAACGCCAACCCAACGCGGATTGGGGACGGGCCAGAGTTGAACGGTGCCCTGGGTCCTGGCACACCACCAGTTAACCGCTCGGTGGACCGGCAGCCAGACGATGGTGGCCAGCTGGGCTTGGCCCTGCGCAAATATGTGTCTACGCTGGACACGGAATTTGGTGCTTACTTCTTGAATTACCACAGCAGGCTTCCGCTCATCAGTTTCCAGGCTTCGAATAACCCGATTCCGGCGCAATTGCCTCTCGGTCCCGGGGGTGCCTTGGTGCCAGTGGGTGCGGTCGGGCTGACACAGGGCAATGCATCTCCGTATGCACTGGGTGGCACAGATGGCACCTATTTCATTGATTACGCCGAAGACATCTCTGTGTTGGGTTTCAGTGCGGCAACCAACCTGGGCGGATGGTCGGTGTCAGGCGAATTGAGTCGCGCCTTCGATGTTCCGGTGCAATTCAATGCCAACGACATTTTGGCTTCAGCACTGAGTGGTGAGCCCGGCCAGCCCGCGAGCCGCTTAACGCAGCGTTTCAGGAATGCGCGTCCTGGCGAAAGGGTGGAGGGCTTTGATCGTTTCGACGTGACGCAGGTTCAATCGACATTCATCAAAACTTTTGACCGCGCGCTGGGTTCTAGCCAAGTTGCTTTTGCAACCGAGGTGGCCGCTGTATTCGTGAGTGGTTTGCCTGATCAGCGTCCAGGTCAGCGGTATGGCCGGAACACAGTTTTCGGACGCGGAGCTGCCACGGATTCAGGCTACGTCACCGACTTCTCTTGGGGCTATCGCATGCGAGGCTCGGCCACGTACCGTGATGCATTCATGGGCATTGACCTGATTCCGAGCATCGCGTGGTCGCATGATGTGGATGGATGGTCGCCCGAGCCTGGTCAGGCTTTTAACGAAGGCCGTCAATCCGTTGGGCTGGGCCTCGGGTTTGAGTTTGACGCAAACACGCGCGCCTCTGTGACCTACACCAAGTTTGGCAACGGTGCAGACTTTGACCCGCTCAAAGACCGCGACTTTGTGGCCTTCACCGCATCCTATTCATTCTAAGAACAGAGACACACTGGAGGATTTTTTATGTTGAAGTTGCAAACAAAACTCACAGCACTGGCTCTGGCAAGCTTGTTCGCAGCCGGTGCAGCGCACGCGGCGGTGAGTGCCCAAGAAGCCGCCAAGCTGGGCACCACACTCACCGAGTTTGGCGCTGAAAAGGCTGGCAATGCAGCTGGCACCATTCCTGCGTACACAGGCGGCTTGACCAAGGCACCGGCCGGTTACAAACCAGGTGATCACTTGGTCGACCCGTTTGCCAATGAAAAGCCTTTGTTCACCATCACCGGGGCCAATGCAGACCAGTACAAAGCCAACCTGTCGGAAGGCCAGTACCAGATGCTCAAGAAGTACTCCACTTACAAGATGAACGTGTACAAAACACACCGTTCCACCGCCTATCCACAAAAGGTTCTGGATGCTGCCAAGAAAAACGCAGTCAATGCGGTGACCACCGACGGTGGCAACGGCGTGGACAAGTTTGAGCAGGCCATTCCGTTCCCCATCCCACAAAACGGCGTGGAAGTGATCTGGAACCACCTCACCCGCTATCGCGGTGGTGCTGCCAAGCGCGACTTTGTGCAGGTGCCTGTGGAGCGCGATGGCACCTTCATCATCAACCGCATTGAAGACACCTTGGTGTTTCCGCGCAACCTGCCCAATTTCTACAAGGCTGGTGAAGACGAAAACATCAACTTCTACTTCTACCAAATCCTGAAGAGCCCGGTTTCCGTGTCTGGCAACGTGCTGTTGGTACACGACACACTCGACCAGGTTGCTGAAGGCCGCCG
>DASUEC010000247.1:0-4618 GCA_036275255.1 Limnobacter sp.
CTGCCCCGAGCATCCAGCCGGCACCAATCGGGCGGTCCAATGACCGCACTGCGCCCAGCAGCATGATGGACAGGCCTGCGAGTTCCGCAACCTCTGGCACTTGCATGTGTGCCCGCACCAGCAAGCCAAGCGTACCCAGCAAACACAGCACCGACGCATCGGCGACCGCCCTTGCATAATCCACGCGGGTGGGGGCTGCACCCAAAGGGTCTTCTGGTTGAAGTTCAACACGTTTGGCCAGGCGGTAGGTGGTGTTCCAAATGGCCCACCCGGCCAGGATCATCCAGAACACATTGCCAAGCCGCATGGCGTCGTCCAGCCAAGCCTCTGGCAAACCCACGAGCAAGGCCAGTTTGCCCAACAAGCCGGCCAGCCAGGCGGCGAGCAAGCCCCCCTCTACATAGAGCCGATCCCCAATGCTGGAGATTGCCCAGGTCGACAGGTCGCTTTGAGCGAATGTGTGGCTTTGACCAAACCCGGCGGCGTCGTCTGGCTTCCATGGCGCGCGCGCGAACAAGCCCGGCAAGATGTAGAGCAGTATAAGTGCCCACAAAAGCCGTCGGGACAATCGGGTGTTATTGGCTGCGGTAATGACCATGGCACTTATTGTGTCTGCAAAAGGCGTCGTTGGTGTGGCCACAAATGCAAAAGGCAGCCAGTGGAACTGAGCTGCCTTTGGCAATCATGTTGTGCCCTGTCCAGCGTACTGGGGGCACCAAGACATCACTTCTTGAAACGGTCAAAGCGGCGGCGGAATTTCTCAACACGACCGGCTGTGTCGACGATGGTGTTTTGTGCGCCAGTGTAGAAGGGGTGCGATTCGGAACTGACGTCCAGCTTCACCAAGGGGTACTGCTTGCCTTCATGCTCGCCCATTTCCTTGCTGGCCACGGTGGAGCGGCAGATGAATTTGAAGCCGTTGGACATGTCCATGAACAACACTTCGCGATAATTGGGGTGAATGCCTTCTTTCATGAAATTCTCCGAATGCAGCCAATTGGGTGGCCCGCACCCCTACAAAGCAGGGCGGACAAAACCCCAATCACTTGCGTATATTGATTGTTGGTTAACTTTCAATTGTATCCAAATACGCTGCCCTGTGTCAATTGCAGTGGGCGGTTCGGTGCGTGTCCTCTCACCCGTTGGGGTTTTTCACATGTTCAGGGGGCGGCAGGCTGTCGGGCGGGACATTAGAGTGGGGTCTGGTTCATCACAACCTGTCCAAATCATGAAAAAAGAATTCACATTGATTCAAAAAGCCCTGGGAATATGCGCGGTGGTCGCCTGCACGGTGGGGGTCTGCCTGGTTTGGGTTACCTTCCAGTTGAGCAATATGGCAGCACTCGAAGCGGAGGGAACAGCCAAAATCCTTGAGGAAAACGAGGTCAGCCGTTTGATTGCGCAGGCCAACCACAGCACCACCAAGATGGCGACCGCATTCAAAAACGTCCTGTTGCGTGGGGAGACGGAGGGCGCTGCCGACAAACATAAAAAGGAATTTGAGAAACACGTGCAGGAGTTTGGGCAAACCACGGCAGAGCTGGCAAAGATTCCTGCATTGGCGGCAGATCCTGAGCGGGTGAAGGCGGTACAGGCCTGGCAAGGCGACTTTTCGTCTGCGGCGTCCACCTATGCAAACGCCCTTGCCCAATATGACCCCTCTGTGCCTGGTCAATACAAAACCCTGGACAAAATGGTCAGTGGCATTGATCGGCCTGTGGTAAAAGCGGGGCTCGCCATTGAGGCCATTGGTCAAGAGGCTCAAGCTGCTGCCATTGATCGATTCAGCGCCGAGCTGGCTGCGGCCAAAAAGCGTTTGTTGACAGCCTTGTACTCCAGCATGGGTTTCACGCTGATTTTTTTGTGCGCCAGTTTGATGGTTTATGCGCGTTCGGTGCGCCAAAGCCTGGGGGTTGAACCCCGTTTCTTGGCCGAACAGGCGGCAAAAATTGCATCGGGTGACTTGCAGTCCAACGACCTCTCCCACTTGAAGTCTCAGCAAGGCAGCGTGGCTGCCATGTTTGAAGCGATGCGTTTGTCCCTGCTGGGGCTGGTCAAAGACATTCGCGACAGGACGAACGCAGCCGAGAGGAGTCTGGACAGCATTCGTCAACAATTGGGCGTGGTGGATGAATCCGCTGTGTCCCAATCCAATTCCAGTGCAGGCATGGCCGCCGGTATTGAAGAGATGTCGGCCAACATTGCCCAGCTTTTCGATGTGGCTGATCAAACCCGTTTGGCTGCAGAGGGCTCCAGCACTGAATCAGAGTCTGGCTTGCACCTGGTTGAAAGCACGTCCGAGGATGTGGAAAAAACCGCGCAAGGCGCGGCCCAGTTGAGCACCACAGTGCAAGAGTTGGGCACACAGTCGGAGCAGATCAGCCAGATTGTTTCTGTGATTGAAGACATCGCTGAACAAACCAACTTGTTGGCCCTGAATGCCGCGATTGAGGCAGCCAGGGCGGGAGAGCAAGGCCGAGGGTTTGCTGTGGTGGCCGATGAGGTTCGTCGCCTTGCCGAGCGCACCACACAGTCCACGTCCGAGATTGAGCAGATGGTGAGCGCAATTCAGAAGGGCACGCAAAACGTCGTGGTCGAGATGACGGGTTGGGCTGATCGCGTCACGGCGAGTCTTGACCGCATGCACCAGACAAAGAGCCTGATGGGGGCGATTCGTCAGCGTGCCGGTGATGTGAAGGTGATGGCGTCGGAGGTGACAAATTCTTTGTCTGAGCAGCGTTCTGCTGCAAACATGTTGTCCACTCAGATTGAAAAGTACGCCGCAATGTCGGAGGAAAATGCCAGTTGTGTGAGCCAGATCAGGCAATCGCTTGGTGATTTGACAGATGCCTTTGCCCAGCTCAATCAGCAGTGTGACAAATTCAAGGTCTCATAAAAAAACGCCAGCCCGGAGGCTGGCGTTTTTCATGCGAGAAGCATGGCCTCAGGCAATCGGCATTACATGCCCATGCCGCCCATGCCACCCATACCGCCCATGGCACCCATGTCAGGTGCTGCGGGCTTGTCTTCCACCAGTTCTGCAACCATGCAGTCAGTGGTCAACATGAGGGAAGCCACAGAGGCCGCATTTTGCAGGGCAGTGCGGGTCACTTTGGTGGGGTCCAGAACGCCCATCTCCACCATGTCGCCATACTCGCCAGTGGCGGCGTTGTAGCCGAAGTTGCCTTCGCCGGCCATCACCTTGTTGGCGACCACGGAGGACTCTTCACCCGCGTTGGTCACGATCATGCGCAGGGGCTCTTCCATGGCGCGCAGAACGATTTTGATGCCGGCGTCCTGGTCTGGGTTTGCACCCTTCAGGCCAGAAATTTTGGCGCGAGCGCGCAGCAGGGCAACGCCACCGCCTGGCACAATGCCTTCTTCCACGGCAGCGCGAGTGGCGTGCAGAGCGTCTTCCACGCGGGCCTTTTTCTCTTTCATTTCCACTTCGGTGGCAGCGCCAACCTTGATCACGGCAACACCGCCAGCCAGCTTGGCCACGCGCTCTTGCAGTTTTTCACGGTCATAGTCGGAGGTGGATTCTTCGATTTGCGCGCGAATCTGCTTCACACGTGCCTCGATGTTTGCACCGTCGCCTGCGCCATCAATGATGGTGGTGTTTTCCTTGCCCACTTCGATGCGCTTGGCCTGGCCCAGATGTTCCAGGGTCACACCTTCCAGGCTCATGCCGGTTTCTTCGGCAATCACCACGCCACCAGTCAGGATGGCGATGTCTTCCAGCATGGCTTTGCGACGGTCACCAAAGCCTGGTGCCTTCACGGCACAAGTCTTCAGAATGCCGCGGATGTTGTTCACAACCAGGGTGGCCAGTGCCTCGCCTTCGATGTCTTCAGCGATGATCAGCAGTGGGCGGCCAGCCTTGGCGACTTGTTCCAGCGTGGGCAGCAGGTCGCGGATGTTGCTGATTTTTTTGTCGTGCAGCAACACAAAGGGGTTTTCCAGGGCAGCAACCTGCTTTTCCTGGTTGTTGATGAAATAGGGGGACAGGTAACCGCGGTCAAACTGCATGCCTTCCACCACGTCCAGCTCGTTGTCCAGGCTCTTGCCGTCTTCCACGGTGATCACGCCTTCCTTGCCGACTTTTTCCATGGCTTCGGCAATGATGTTGCCGATGGATTCGTCGCTGTTGGCAGAAATGGAGCCCACTTGAGCAATGGCCTTGTTGGTCGCGCAAGGCTTGGACAACTCGCGCAATTCGGCGATGGCTGCGGTGACAGCCTTGTCGATGCCGCGCTTGAGGTCCATGGGGTTCATGCCTGCGGCCACAAACTTCATGCCTTCTTTGACAATGGCTTGGGCCAACACGGTGGCGGTGGTGGTGCCATCACCTGCGTTGTCGGAGGTTTTGGAGGCCACTTCCTTGACCATTTGTGCGCCCATGTTCTCGAACTTGTCTTTCAGTTCGATTTCTTTGGCCACAGAAACGCCGTCCTTGGTGACCGTGGGGGCGCCAAACGAGCGCTCAAGAACCACGTTGCGGCCTTTGGGACCCAATGTGACTTTTACTGCGTTGGCCAGAATGTTTACGCCACGCACCATGCGGCTGCGTGCATCATCACCAAAAAATACTTCTTTAGCTGCCATGATTTGATCTTCC
>DASUEC010000248.1:0-7259 GCA_036275255.1 Limnobacter sp.
CTATGTAATTTATTCGGCTTATGTTACTGAAAAGTATTCTGCTTGAATGAAGTGTACGCTCCAAAATAGCACGATCGGTCAATTTTTTGGTGGGGAACCCGCACAAGGGCCATCTGTCCTACACTCTTGTTTTACGCAGCACAACAAAAAAGCCCCATGCAGTCCATCCAGTATTGGGTGCGCCAGTCGCGCCGCACCTCCTTTCGAATCCTCTTCATTGCTTTGGTCTTGGCCGTGGCCGCCATTTCATCGGTGGGCGTGTTTTCCGCCCGCATCGAAGCGGCCCTAGCACGGGACGCCACTCAAATATTGGGTGGCGATCTGGTGATTGAGTCCAAACGCAACATTGATCAGGCCGATTGGTTGCCTGTGCTGGAGCAGGCTGAATTCACTCAACTGAAGCGCGCTCAAAGCGTGGTGTTCCCCAGTGTATTACCAGGCGACAGGGTGGATTTGCTGGTTTCTCTCAAGGCCGTCAGCAACACCTACCCCTTGCGCGGGCAGCTTACGGTGCGCAACGCCAACGGCGAAGACGAAAAGGTGCCCCACGGACCGCCCCCCGGGGAGTTTTGGGTCGATCAGGGCGTGCTGGGCTCATTGGGCGTCCAACTGGGTGATCAAATTCAGGTGGGCGAGTTAAAAGGGCCCGTAACCCGGGTGATTTTGGTGGAACCCGATCGCGGAGGAGGCTTTGTCAATTTTGCGCCCCGCACCATGATCAACATGACTGACCTGCCAGCCACTCAACTGCTGGGGCTGGGTTCCCGAGCCACCTGGCGAATGTATTTCACGGGCCCGGCACCCGCCATTGCCGCCTTGCAAGATGAATTGGGGCAACGCCTTACGCCAGTTGAAGAAATTGAAACCCTGGAAAATGGCCGCCCGGAAGTCAGTGGCACCCTTGAACGTGCAAACGACTTTTTGTCGATGGCCGCTTTGATCGGCACCATGGTCGCCTGTGTGGGCATTGCCCTGGTGGCCCATTTGTTTGCAAAAGAGCAGGCCAGCGAGCTGGCAGTGCTGAAAAGCCTGGGCTACACCCCCTCCCGGCTTTTAAAAACATGGGTGATTGGCATGGGCGCTCTCACCTTGTTGGCCGGTGCCTTGGGTGTCGGCTTGGGTTGGTTGGCCCATTGGGGTTTGCTGGCGCTTTTGGCTGAGTTGGTCGGCGTGGATCTGCCACTGGCAGGCTTGCATTACCTGCCCATGGGCACGCTGTTGGCGGCCTTGCTTCTGCTGGGGTTTGCGGCAGTGCCCACCTGGTATGCCTTGCGCGCACCGGCCGTTGCGGTTATTCGCCACCAAACATTGACAAGCGGGCGAGGGGAGTTGTTGCTTTCCGTGCTGTTTGGAGTGTTCACGGCAGTGGGCGTGTGTTTGCTGATTGTGGGCAACACCGTGTTGGCCCTCTTGCTGTTTGCCGGGTTTTTGGGCGCCTCTGCAGTGTTTGCCCTTTTGTTTTGGGCCTTGCTCAAAGGAATTGCAGCCGCATCGCGCAGGCGCCCTGCGCGTGGCATGCGCATCGACGTGTTTCAGAGCAGGTCCAAACGTGCAGGCACCTTGGTGCTGCAAGGGGTGAGTTTGTCCCTGGGGTTGGGGGCTTTGCTCATGTTGGCTGTGGTGCAAGGAGATCTCATCGACCGCTGGCAGGAAGCCGTGCCCGAAACAGCCCCCAATCGATTTGTATTCAATATTCAGCCCGACCAGGTGCAGGCCGTGGCGCAGCAATTGCAAGCCGCCAGCAGCGAGCCTGTGCGCTTGTACCCAATGGTTCGAGGGCGCCTGAGCGCCATCAACGGCGAAGTGATCACGGCCCAAACCTTTTCGGATGAACGCGCAAGAAACACCGTGGAGCGGGAGCTTAACCTGAGCTTTGCAGACCAGCTGCCTTCCCACAACAGCATTTCAGAAGGGGCATGGTTTGACGCCAAGCCCGGCGTGGCCCAAGTGTCGGTGGAAGATGGGGTTGCAAAACGTCTGGGAATCGGCCTTGGTGACACGCTCACTTTCGACATTGCGGGCACACCACTGGCCGCTCAAATCACCAGCATTCGCGAGTTGCGTTGGGACTCCATGGAAGTGAATTTTTTCATGATCTTTCCCACCGAAGTGTTGCAAACCTTCCCGCAGACCTGGATCACATCGGTGTACCTCAATCCGGATCAGGCTGTGGATGTGTCTCGCCGCCTGGTGCGGGAGTTTCCAAACCTCACCGTGCTCGACACAGCACTCATCATTGGTCAAATCCGAGTCATTTTGGCGCAGGTGGGGCAGGCCATTCAGTTTGTCTTCCTTTTCACCGTGGCTGCAGGTGGATTGGTGGTGGTGGCCTGCGTGCTCACGGGTGCCCGCACCCGCACCCGCGAGGCGGCCATTTACCGGGCCTTAGGCGCTTCTACACAGCAACTTCAACGCGCCGCCTGGCTTGAATTGGCAGTGCTGGGTGCCTTGGCCGGCCTGGTGGCGGCCACCGCCGCCCAGGGCTTGGGGTGGGGCGTTGCGCATTTTGTGTTTGAGTTCGAATACATGATGTCGCCTTGGCACACACTGGCTGGTGTAGTCGGTGGGGTGTTGGTGTCCATCGTGTTTGGCGCCTGGTCAGTCAACCGGGTGTGCCGTGCGCCAGTCATGCACACTTTGCGGCAAGCGGTGGCCTGAGCCATTACAATGGAGGTTGGTCAGCACAGCTGGCCACGCCCATTGATTCTGTTTCAGGCCCAGTCCATGTCCAGCACCCCGTCCAGCCAAACCGACAACGAAACCCACACGCCCGTGCCGCCCATTGCTTACTTCGGGAGCACCTCGCACGAGCAGGCCAGTGGCGTGCGCAAGCTTGTTGACCTGTTTTACGACGAGATGGATACCAACCCCGCTTTTGAGCGCATACGCAAGCTGCATCCTGTCGATTTGGCGCACTCTCGTGAAAAGTTTTATCTGTTTTTGAGCGGTTGGCTTGGGGGTGCAGACTTGTACACCCCGAAATTTGGCCACCCCCGCTTGCGCATGCGGCACATGCCATTCCCAATCGCAAGCGAAGACCGTGACCAATGGTTGTTGTGCATGGTCAATGTGCTGCGTGCCATGGCCTTGCCAGAGCGGGTGATTGAGGGCCTCATGCTTTCGTTTTTCCGCACCGCAGACTGGATGCGCAATCAACCCGACCCACCCGGCAGCAATGCGGCGCTTGGGCAGGCGGCCAGCCAAGGCATTCCAGGCGTGAGCATACGCGCTGAAGGGGGCAGCAATGGTTGACCTGCAAACCCAGGGCGTGTTGCTGTTGTTGGTCATCAACTTGTTGGTTTTGATTGGTCTGCTGATGGTGTGGAAATCCATGCGTGGACAGGCCAGCGATGCCGCCTTGCAGACCCAGCAGGAGGCCATGGCCAGGCAGATCGATTTGCTGCTGCAAGGTCAGCAACAGCAACGTTTTGCCAGTGAAGAACTCACCAAACAGCTGAGATTGCTCGGCCAAGACATTGAAGGCCGACAGGTCAAGCAGACTGAGGCGATGCAGCAGCATATGGGTCAAACACGCACCGAAACCCAACAAGCCTTCACCGGCTTGCAGCAACTGGTGGCCACCCAGTTTGGGCAAGGCAACCAGGTTCAAGCGGAGCGCCTGGATCAATTCGCCCAAACCCTGCACCGCACCAACACCCTGATTGCCGATCAACTCACGCAAATCCGCCTGTCGCTTGAGCAAAAGTTGCAACAGATTCAGGAGGACAATGCCAGCAAACTGGAGCAAATGCGCAAAACCGTGGATGAAAAATTGCAGTCCACCTTGGAGCATCGGCTGGGCGAGTCGTTCAAGCAGGTCAGCGATCGCCTCGAACAGGTGTACAAAGGCTTGGGTGAAATGCAGCAATTGGCCACAGGTGTGGGCGATTTGAAGCGCGTGCTCACCAATGTCAAAACCCGTGGCACGTGGGGGGAGGTGCAATTGCAAGCCTTGCTGGAGCAAATGCTTACACCCGCCCAATTTGGCCAGAACATCAAACCTGTGCCCGGCAGCAACAACATTGTTGAATTTGCAGTCCGCCTGCCCGGCAAAGAGGACGATCAGCCTGTTTGGCTGCCCATCGACTCCAAATTCCCCAAAGAGCAGTACGAGCGACTGTTGGAGGCCTTTGACCGTGCCGACGCGGAGGGCGTCTCGGTGGCTTCCAAAGCCCTTGAACAGGCGGTGAGGCTGGAGGCCAAAAGCATTGCCGAGAAGTACCTTGCGCCGCCTTACACCACCGATTTCGGTATTCTGTTTTTGCCCACGGAAGGCCTTTACGCCGAGGTGGTGAAGCGCCCCGGCCTGGTCGACGATCTGCAGCGCCTGCACCGCGTCACCGTGGCTGGCCCCGTCACCTTGACCACCTTGCTCAACGCCTTGCAATTGGGTTTTAAAACCCTGGCGCTTGAGAAGCGAAGCAGCGAGGTGTGGACGATTCTGAGCGCTGTAAAAACTGAATTCGGCAAGTTTGGCGACGTGCTGGCCAAAACCAAAGAGACTTTGGAGCGCGCAGCCAAAAACATTGAGTCTGCAGAAACCCGGTCCCGCC
The DNA here is from genome assembly GCA_036275255.1 of Limnobacter sp. Classification (GTDB taxonomy): domain Bacteria; phylum Pseudomonadota; class Gammaproteobacteria; order Burkholderiales; family Burkholderiaceae_B; genus Limnobacter. Next base: position 4,554 of record DASUEC010000248.1, read on the forward strand.
AGATGCAACGCAAACTCAAAGGCGTGGATGAATTGCCTGAGAAAGATGCCATGACCTTGCTGGGGCTGACCGATACACCCGATGCCCGCAGCGATGCAGAGGATGCCGACGATGCGGCCTGAGGGAAGCGAGGCGCACTTGCCCAGGCTGACCATGGTGGCCACAGGGGGCACGATCGCCGGCGAGAGCCACGGCGACGAAGGCCAGTACTCATATACTTCGGCCAAGCGCAGCGCCGACAGCCTTCTGATGGCGGTGCCAGACCTTCTTCGCCGTGCGCGCTGGAACCTTGTAACGCCCTATGCAATAGGCAGCCAGAACCTGAGCCTTGCACACATGCTTCAGTTGCGGGCCACGCTTTGCCAATGCCTGGCCAATCCGGAGGTGGATGGCGTGTTGGTGACCCATGGCACAGACACGGTCGAGGACATGCTGTACTTCTTGTACCTCACCCTGCCGCCGGATTTGCTGAACAAACCGCTGGTTTTTACGGCGGCCATGCTGCCTGCCGACCATCCGCAGGCCGATGGCCCTGGCAATTTGCGCAGTGCCGTTGAATTCATCCTCCAGGGGCTGGCACATCCCAAGGCGGCGCTCCATGGAAGAAGCGACGCCATTGCAGCCCCATCCACCTTCGTGCCATCCGAGCCGATTGCAGTGCCTTTTGGTTTGGTCATGCAGGGCTTGTATACACCCGCGGCCTGGGTAGAAAAGCAAAGCACTTCGGGGCTGGATGCATTTGATGGTCCTTGTTCTGTCGCCTTGCCGCTGTGTTCATCCGTTGTTAGTGCGGACTCAGAATCATCCGCCCATGGGGCATTGGCAGCGCATTTGCCACAAGGGTTTTTTCATGCGCTGATTGAGACCACGGCAGAAGCCCACCTGCTCTTTGAGTCGCTGGAGGTGGCGATTGTGTACTGCACGCCAGGCAACGGCCCCATTCGCCAGCTCAAAGACTTGCTGAGTCGCAAGCCAGCCGCTGTTGTTGTGGCTGCACCAGGCCATGGCAATGTGCCAGATGAGTTGGTACTTACCCTGCGAAAACTGTTGTTGGCTGGGGTGGATGTTATTCGCGCAAGCCGGGTGCCGTCAGGCGGCGTGCAACAGGGGGGCGAGTTTTTTCAGTTGGATGAGTTTCGGTTGTTGCAGCAGGGTGTCGGTCAATTCAGTGAGTCAGGCGATTTGACAATCAACAAGGCCGCGGTATTGGCCAGGCTGCGAGCGCTTGCCCGCAGCCTGACGCAATAACCCCCCACCCATTGTTGTGGTTTATTCGCCCGTGGTTGCTGCCAGGTTGATTGGCTTGCCTTGGGGTACAAGCACCGTATTGAACGGCAAATTTTGTTCCCGCACGATTTGCCATACACCGTTGATTTCTTTCCAGGTCAGGATTTTTTTGGATCTTTCCTGGTAATGGGCAGCCGTGTAGTCTTGTGTAAATGTGATCTCGTAGACCTTGGGATCATCAAAGCTTGGGACCACCTGAAGATCACTCAGGTTGATGTTCAAACCTTTTGCGCTGCGCAGTCGCTCACGGCGGTTGCGTAGCCACGATTCGTAACTTCCGTCTTCCGGTTTGAACGTGGGCGCATAAAATGCGATGTAGCTGTTTACGTCACCCTTTTGCCATGCCTTGGCCCATGCATTGGTTCGCTCAAGCAGACTTTTGGATACCTGAGCGGGGTCTCCGTAATTGGCAAGTTTCGCAGGCTCTCCAACCTGTGCCAGTTCAATCGCAGGAAGCGTTTGCATGGAGTTGACAGATTTCAGTGCATCATCAAACCCAATGTTTGGTAACTGGAAGTCGTCAACATTGATGAGACTGGCAGGGCACCCTTCGGCCTCGGCACCACTGGTTTGCTCTTTGTAGAACAAAACCTGTCGTTTGGTGGGTTCGTCCGCCTTGACCAATTCGTCTACCCCAAACAAGGTCACCAGCTGGCCGGTGGCCGCCAACAACTTTAGTTTTGCAATGCTGAGGTCTGCCTGGATGTTGATAAGTGTTCGCTGCGCCTGATAGTACTCATTTTCTGCGCTCAAAAGGTCAAGCAGGCTTCGGCGACCCACAGCGAACTGCTGTTCGTAAGCAGCCCGGGCCTTGCTGATGGCCTCGGCCTGTTCGCGGAAATAATTGAGCTTCTTCTGGGAACTCACCACGTCGAACAGGGCGGTCTGGGTGCTTTGGCGAATTGCACGACACACCACCAGTTTGTCGTCAAATGCGCGCATTTTGCGTTTGATGGCTGCATTTCTTGCTGCGTTGTCGGACCCGCCACGATACAAATTCATGGTCGCCAGCAGATCAACTGAAGAAATCTGGCGTTCATCAAACGTCGACAGGTAATTGCTGTAGACGTCTGATTTGGCGCGCAAATCAAGCCGTGGGTAAAACCCTTCACTGGCTGCAGTAATGTCTTGTTTCGAGCCCTGAATGGCTGCATTGGCTGCCTTAAGCAGGGGGTGGTTGTTCAATGCAAAAAGCAGCCGCTCTGTGTTTTCAACCTCAAAATTGGCCTGCACCACATACTCGCCCATGTCATTGATTGGCCACACGGTGTCTGTGATCCGCTGGTAGTTGGCCATGGACGAGAAGGTGTTGGCCTTCTCGGTGGCCAGATTGCCCAACGCCAGTGTGTATCGGCTTCGTGCTTGCTCCAGGTCTGATTGGCGGGCTACGCCGCTCCGCACCTTCTCTTCAATGCGCGC
>DASUEC010000249.1:0-16496 GCA_036275255.1 Limnobacter sp.
AAACCACTTTGCATCACCTGAAGCGTCAGCAGATAGTCACCGATGCGGATCAGATCACCCGCCTTTAAAACACAGGACTGACCAGTCACCAAGGCCTCACCATTCAAACTGGACACATTGGTGCCCGAGTCTAGCCAGAACAGAGAAGAACCGCGAATCTCCACACGTGCGTGTTCGCGCGAGATGAATCGGGAGGGATCGTCCAGCACCAGATCGCAGTGCTCTGCACGCCCCACCACCCCTCCGGATGCAGGCACATGCCACACGCTGGACTCACCCTGCATGGGCTTTGCAAGGCATGTGATCTGGAATGCAAATTCGCTCACAGCGTCTCCTATCGCACAATCAGCACATCGCGGTTGATCACCGCCAGGTGCATTGGCAGTTGGGCCACACGGGCGACCGACGACACGTGACCCTCCCATTGAAGCAGCGCCTGCCCCAGCAGATTGCTGCAATAAAAAAGTGCACCGCCACGCACCGGGCGAAAGCGCCAAAGGGCCGGGTCAAGGCACTGCGGGGTGAGTGTGTGCGTGTCCATCAGGTTTTGCAGTTGCTGGAGGAAGCGATCGTGGAATTGCTGAAAATCCTGTCCGTAGGCCAGTGCCAACTCCTGATTGCGTGCATGAAACACAGGCGACAAAGCCGCTGCATTGCCGGCACAAAACAGTTGCACCAAGCGCCATACAAAATCCTGCAGAGCCACATGGCTTGCCCCCCCATCGGCCGCCCCCAGCAGATCAAAAAAGCGCCAGCGCGGCAACTGCACTGGAAGCTCAACGGTGTGATCCAGCACACGGCCTTTTTGCAGGCGCGTTCCCGCTGGATGGCTGCCCTGAAGCTCAAAAAGGATGCGGGGCTGGACCAACACCCCAGACCCACGGTCCTTGTGAAGCTCAATCCATGCGCGTGTTTGCACCGCCTTTTTGAGGGTGGCATGTTGCGGGCATTCGATCTGAATGCGGTTATCGCCCTGCACAATGTGTGCATGCATGGGCCATGTGGACTCAACGCCAGCCCGCAACTGGCCCAACACCAGTCCATTGAGCCGGACAATGGCATCGGGTTCTGAGCACACCACGCGCAAGAGCAAGGTTTTATCCACGATCCACCTCAAACCTCCAGAGTGGTTTGGCAGTTGACCAACACGCTTTGTGATTGCCGAGCAACCCACACGGACTGTGGGTTGCCCATTCCACATGAAGATCGGACACATCGACAGACAGCTGGACAGCAAGCCGCCCCTGCGATGCTTTGTACACCAGCGCACAACGCACTTGCAGCGTTCCAGAGGGATTGCCCAGGGGGGCCAGAACGGGCTGCCCCACTTCCACCGGGCAGGCCATTGCCAGGGTCAGGGGCACCTCCGCTTGCCAAGTCCACAACACGGGCTGCGATGACAACTGCTCGGGCGAGAGCTGCACCGAATCCTCGATTTTCCAGCGCATGTCCGTGCAGGGCTGCAAACGAAACTGGACACGCAAATCATCGAGTTGCCATTCGCCATGCCACACCCAGGCCGCGGCTTGTAGCAACACTTCTCCTTTTACATCCACGAAAAAGCGGTCCGCATGCTGCTTTCGCAACACATCGCCCCAACCCCAGCCCATGGTCAGACTGGCCTTGGCAAATCCTGCACCCACATGCGGTGGATTGCGGGGGTCTTGCCATCGAGGCGCCACTTCAGCCAACAAAATGGCCTCATCCAGACCCGGACTTTGTGCATAAAAAACGCACTCACCTTGCCGCACATCGATCAGTTCTGACTGATGCATCACCTGCAAGCCCACGCTGGAAACACATCCCCAACGCAAAGTGGCCACAACTGGATGTGCAGAGATTTGCCACGGGTCCCGGGGCAATGAACCGCCCAGCACGGCGGCGGTTTGAATGACACCCGCTTCGGTCAGCCAGGGCTGCAAGCCCAGCGCATCGCATTCACAGACCAGCGATTGCACACATTGACTGGGCAGCACCACGGAGGACAAGGCATCGTGCAAAACAGGATGCCCCTGCAGGCCCAGGCAGGTGACAGGCCACTGATGCGCATGGAAGTGATCAAAAGGTGATGCCGCTTGCACGCGCCATTGCCGACTCATGGCGATGGCCTGTGCCAACACATCGGGCGCGACGTCATGGCGCTGCAAGGGCAGGCCAAACTGCAAACCCTCAAACCATTGGTGGGCCAAAGCAAACCACCGCGCGGGGGCACCCGAACAAAGCGCACTTGCCACTGCCCCTGGAAGGCTGAGGCTTGCCGTTTCACCCAGAACATGCTTGCACAAAGCCTCGCATACCCAAATGTAACAATCACCCGAGGACGGCCCCGGCTTTTCATTGTCAAAGGGCAGCGCATTCCGAGGCACACCAGCTTGTGCACAGAACTGCTCCATGCGCCAGGCGACTTGCCTGTGATGCAACGGCGCCAGGTTCTCGACCTGCACTGGATTCAAACCACGGGGTGCCACACAAGCTCCTGAACTTTGACCTGCATGCCTTGCTGATGCACCCAGACAGCCTCGTCGCCTTTTGAAAAGACGAATGCTTGAAAAGGCCCAAACCACGGCTGCACCTCGTCGGGTTGCAAATGCAACAAAGCGACGTGCATGTGAGCGGCGCTGAACCAAGGCCAAAACATGGCGCTGCCGTGTTGCTGCATGCGCCCGAGCATGCGCAGATGGGTTTTGATGTCGACCCACGAGGCGTGTGCCTGGGCAATCAACAAGAAGCCATCATCCACCGGCCGCCACGGCCAGTGTTCGCGCGCAGTGGTGTGCCGCTCGTCCAGCCGAAGAACTGCGATGTGCTCCCCCGGCGAGGTGCACCCCAAGGAGAGCCGCCCGGCGGCGGTGGGCACACGCCAATCGGTAGACGAGCCCACCAGCAAAGATTCCCGCACCACACCACACACAAGGCTCACACAAGCCTCACTCACGCAATCGGGTCGATGGGGGGTTGCACTGGTGCGGGCAACTCCCCTGCTTCAGGGCTGGCGGGTGAAGCGCTGTCTGCGGCTGCGCCACCGCCCCCGCCTGCCATGGAAATGGCTGGCCCGCTAAGCACAATGCCTCCGGCCGAGATTGCGATGGAAGAACCACCGACAGCCAGGGTGAGACTGGTTCCAGCACTCAACTTGAGTGAAGCGCCCGCCTTGATGTTTCCTGAACTGGCTGTGCCAAGGTTGAGGTTGCCCGACGATTTAACGTCGGCGGATTGTTGCGATGTGACCGACAACTGTCCCTCGGTGGACAAGGTGACACCGCCCTGGTTGATCAGGCTCAGCAGGCCTTTGACACTCGTCAGTGCGTCGTCATTGACCGTGAGGTGAAGCGCTTTTTCAATTTGGGCCTGCACCATCCCCAAGACCTTCTGGGACACATCTTTGCGAATTTCTTCAAACAGATTGCCATGAATCAGGCGATGGGCATCGTCACCAATTTCTTCGCGACTCTGGTTCTTGATGAGACCGAGGTAGTCTTTCTCGGCTTGAAACCACACATACTCGCTGCCTTTTTTGTCCTCGAAGCGCAACTCGTTGAAATTCGATGACGCGCCCTTCTCAGAGGAACGGGTGCGCCATCCCGACACAGTCTTGTGATCGGGAAGTGGGTAAGGCACATGCTGCACGGCGTTGTAGGCCACAGCGGTCACGATGGGACGGTCGGGATCCCCATCCTCAAATGAAACCACCACCTCTTGCCCAATGCGGGGAATCGCCATGATGCCCCAACCCTGCCCAGCCGCGGGGAAAGCCACCCTCACCCAGCAGGAGCTGTCCTCGTTGCGCTTGCCATGGCGGTCCCAATAAAACTGGATCTTGATTCGCCCGTATTCGTCAGTGTGAATTTCCCGACCTTCGGGCCCCACCACCAACGCGGGCAGAGGGCCTTTCGCAAAGGGCTTTCGTGCTTGCCGGGCCGGGCGAAACACCTGCTCTGCGTGAATGGCATCAAAGGCACAATCGTAAAGACTCTGGGCACCTTCTACGGCCTCAGGGTCTGCCTCATGCAGCGTGATCTGGGTGGATACCACCAGCACCTCGGCATTCAACATCGGGTTATCCACGCTTGAAATGCCCAACTTGCAGCCGCACGCCACACCACGCGCAGCGCTTTGCCCCTTGTAAACCTGTTGACGAGCGAGCGCCTCTTCATGCCGGAGTTTGCTGTAAGCTTCGCCGTCGGCCGGATTCTCGAACTCGCCCGGATACTCGAACACCTCATAGGCCGCGTTGTGACTTTCCGACTTCCCTTCGGACTTGCTCAGCAGCGAGAGCTGAGGCGTCTCAAAGTTGTAATCGCTGTGCGCGTGGCGGGGTGGCTCGATGGATTTGCGCAATGCAAGGCTTTGGATCCGCTCGTCGGATGGCATGCGCCCTGTGCTCATGGCTGGGTCGTGAAGCAGCGACTCATAGCCTGGGTACGGCACATGCGCACTCATGCTGTCGACCAGCACCAGGGTGTGGCTGTCTTTTTGATGCTCGAAGAAAAAGTACACCCCTTCTTGTTCAAGAATGCGCTTGACAAAATTCAGGTCACTTTCACCAAACTGCACGCAATACACCCAGGGACGCTTTGCGCCCTGGGTTCTGTCCTCAAAACGAACCGCAGGATGTGTGTGGCGTGAAAAAACCTCTGCCACAATCGCATGCACAGTTTTGTTTTGATAAACCCGAAACTCCTGGTTTTTGCCCAACAGCCAGGTCCACGATTTAAGCTCTAGCCTGTAGGTGCAACGACCCTGGGTGCTCAGGCTGACCTGCTCGAATTCTGCGATTACACCGTCAAAATAACGCTTTTGCGCAGCACGGGTTTCAAAGCCCAGGCAAAGCGTTTGCCCCAGAAAGTCATCCGGATTCAAGTTCGCTGAATCAGACTCGACATACACGGAAGCCGTGGCATGTTCGGACAGGCCCTCACTCAAGCGGGCCGATCGAAACCAGCATTCATCAACAGGGGCTGAGCCTGACAGCTCGATCAGTCTGTTCATGGTTGACGGCTGATCTCCACGCGTCGGTTGGCAGCAGCAAATGGGTTACTTGAATCAGCGAGCACCTCGGCGCCCTTGCCTTCAATGCCAAGCAAGGCAGGCGGCACGCCTTTGGATACCAGATAAGACTTGACCGCACTGGCGCGGGCCGCAGAGAGCGATTTGTTCAAAGCCGGATTACCACTGGCGTCCGCATGGCCTGTTACCAGGATGGGCGGAGAGCCTGCTGGGCGCGAAGACAAAACCTGTGCAAAGACATCCAGCTGCTTTTTGAGCGCTTGAGGCAATTCAGCCGACCCCAACTCGAAATGTGCATTCGGAATGGAGAAACGCACAGCCGGTTTGAAGCCCATGCACTTGAAGCCGTTTTTACGCAGTTCTTCGCATGCTTCTTCGGGGAAGAGGCCCTCTTTGATTTGTTCAGCAGCAGGCACCCGGTCGCCCAGATCAATCACCTGCGACTCAGCCATCACGGCGACTGGAAACCAAAAAGTGACGGCAGTTGCGCACATCACATTGTTTAATAACCTTTTCAACATAGCTACTCCCAAATAGGTACGGAGACTCGAAAAAGATCACCTTGAAAGGTCTCGTGCTAGGATTTTTTCGACTTGGGCGTCGAGTCTATTCGTTTCTACAAATCATGCTCAACGAGTGATACACGCCCCTAACCCGATCACGCAATTCATCCCCCGTTATGACGAAGAACAGTCGAGTCATCTGGTCCGAAGGCCTGTTTCTTCAGCCTCAACACCTGCAACAACAAGAGCGCTTTCTGCTTGCCGAAATGCAAGCCCGAACCCGGACGCACGCTGCGCCTCCGCAAGGGTTTGATGTGCTGGAATTTGATGAAGACCTGCTTGCAGCAGGTCAAATCCTGATCAAGAAAGCCAGTGGCTTTTTTGCAGATGGCACATACTTTTCCATCCCAGACCGGGATCCTGCACCCGCAAGTTTTTTGATCCCCGCTGTGTCCGAAAGGCAAGATGTTTTTTTGTGCCTGCCAACACCCCACTGGAATGCGCCTCAGCTGGCGTGGACCGAACCACCAGATGCACCAGTTCAAGGCACCCGGTTTGTGGCGAGCACCCTGCCTTGCAACAGCATTTATGACCACGGGCTGGAAGAAGAGCCTGTGCAGATTGCCAGCCTCAACCTTCACCTCAGCATGGGTCAAAGCAGTGAACAAGGGCATGTGCGCCTGCCTGTGGCTGTGCTTCAACCCGCCTCTCGGGGCAACACGGCGCAAGTGGATGCACAATACATTGCACCAAGCCTCAATGTGCAAACAAGCCCTGGGCTGCACAACGTGCTGCAGGCTGTGCTTGGTCTGTTGAACAACAAAGTCAATGTGCTGCAAGGCAGGCGGCTGCGCAAAGGCAGCCACAACACGGCAGAGCTGGGTGATTTCATGCTCTTGCAAAGCTGCACAAGGCATCGCCTGTTGATTGCCCATCTCATGCAAACACCGATTGTCCACCCTGAGCGGGCCTACCAACATTTGCTGGCCTGCTTGGGCGATGTGTGCCTTCATGGCGATGACACCGCGGTTCAATTTTCACCCAAATACGACCACCTGGATCTTCACGCCACTTTTGACCGCATCTTCAAGGCGCTGAACCAGGCGCTCAGCGGCTTGAATGACCAGCATGCGTTGCAAATTCCACTGCAGTGCAAATCGGGCGGTGTGCACCTAGGCCACATTGCAGACCGTGCCCTGTTGCATCAAGCGCATTTCTTTCTCACTGTTCATGCACTTGCGCCTGAGGAGCATGTGCAACGCACTTTTCCAACCACAGTCAAAATCGGCCCGGTGGAGAGGCTTCGGGATTTGGTCAACCTCAATCTTCCAGGGGTGCGGCTAAAGCACCTCACCCACGTGCCGCCTGCCATGCCCTATTACGCAGACCATCTGGTGTTTCAGCTTGAAACACGTGGTGAAGCACTGTGGCAACAGCTGGAAAACACCGGTCATCTGGCGATTCACTTTGCTGGTGAGTTGCCCGAGCTTCGGCTGGAGTTGTGGGCAGTTCGTAAAACGCAGGAGGGATTGCTGTGAGCAGTCATGATCCTTTCGCCGCTTTTGGTGGCGAACGCACAATCATCAAGCCCAAGCTGGGCATGGGTTTTTCACTGCAAGAGCCAAGCCAGCCAGCCAGAGCCTTTCCACCGACCGGGGATGCAAGCCAGCCCAAACCGGATCTGGTCTATCAACAGACCAAAGCCCAAACCCTGAGCAACTACAACAACCCGCTTATTCAGCACTGCAGCGCTCTGCTGCGCATGGGCCACGGTGTGGCGTCGTGGCCACAATTCACGGCCTTGGGTGAGCTGGCCCGCACCTGGAACACGGCCCTGACCCAGATCGATGCGGCCCTCACCAGCGATGGCCGTCCACCCCATGAGCGCTTGGCCTGCAAGTACCTGCTGTGCACCTACCTGGATGAATGTGCTGCCAACACGCCATGGGGCGGCTCTGGAAGCTGGGCCAATCACAGCCTGTTGCGCACGCAGTTCAACGAAACCTGGGGGGGCGAGAAGTGCTTTTTGCTCCTGCGCCAACTAATGCAAAATCCGGTCGAAAATCGCGCAATGCTTGAGCTGATGGCCTGGGTGCTCAGCCTGGGCTTTCGAGGCAAATATCACATTGAGACCGATGGCATGCTTGCGCTGGAGGAACTGCGCAAGACGCTTTACCGCACGCTCTACCCGACTGGCACAAACAAACCGATCCACCCCCCGTGCTGGCAAACCCAGGCACCCCGTGCAAACAGGGTTTGGCAACAGGTGCCACTGTGGCTGCCTTTGTCGGCCACGCTGGCCGGGCTGCTGGCGGTGTTTCTCGCCTTCTACCTGCCACTGAATGAGCGAGCAAGCAACACCTTTGATGCGCTCAGCGGCTTGCGTTTTCCGGAACCGGAGTTTCCAAACGATGTGATTGTTGCCACACCTGCACAACTGGGTCTGGAGCTGCCCATTCAGTTGCAAGATGACATCCGTTCCGGTGCACTCACACTCAAGCAGCAGGGCAACCGATCCGTGATCATTTTCACCGGCGATGGCTTGTTTGACTCTGGCAGTGCGACAGTCAAAGAGAGCGCGCTTGGCTTGATTGAACGAGTCTCCCTGGCTGTGGCCAAGCACCCTGGCGCACTCACCATCACTGGCTACACCGACAATCAGGCGATCCGGTCGGTGCGGTTCCCTTCCAACTGGCAGCTGTCGGCGGAACGGGCTCAGCATGTCGGGGATTTGATGGGGCCTCACTTACCCAATCGCGCCATTTCAACCGAGGGCGCGGGAGCCGCCAGTCCGATTGCCTCCAACGACACACCAGCAGGTCGCGCGCGCAACCGACGCGTTGAGGTCACCTTGCTGCACACCAACCCCTGAATGTTTTCTCTGGCATGTTGATTCGATTCTTACTCTCACTGCTTGCTTATGCCTTGTTGGCGGGCCTTGTGATCTGGCTGGCCCCTTTGCTGCAAATCGGGCAACACAGACCGCTTGAACCAGCTTGGGCAAGGGCCGGCGTGCTTGTCATTTTGGCGTTGATGATTTTTGCGCCACAGGCTTGGCGCTGGTGGCGGGCACGAGCAGCCGAAAAGGCACTAAAAACCAGCCTCACCCGGCAGGAGGAGCTTGGCCAGGCGCAAACCGCCAAACTTCAGGAAATTTTTAACCAGGCCATTGCCACCCTAAAGGCGCACCAGCGCAAATCCGCTTGGTACAAAAGCAAACCAGGCTTGTATGCCTTGCCCTGGTATGTGTTCATCGGCCCACCGGGCAGCGGCAAAACCACAGCGCTGCGCAATGCTGGCTTGCGCTTCCCGTTGCAGCAGCACTTGGGGAAAGATGTGATTCAAGGGGTGGGCGGTACCCGGAATTGCGATTGGTGGTTTTCTGACCAGGCGGTGTTGATTGACACGGCCGGGCGGTTCACCACCCAAGACGCAGACCAGCACACCGACGCAGTGGCATGGTCGTCATTCTTGGGTCTTCTTAAAAAACATCGCCCCAAACAACCGCTCAATGGTGTGCTGCTCACTTTGAGTGTTCAGGACTTGTTGAGCCCCCCTGCAAAACGTCAGGCATTGGCCATGACGATTCATGCGCGCTTGCAGGAACTGGTGAAGTCGCTCGGCGTTTGTCCTCCTGTGTATGTGATGGTCACCAAGGTGGACTGGCTGGAGGGTTTCAAGGAAAGCTTTTCGCAATTGACAGAGGAAGAACGAGCCCATGCATGGGGCATCAATCTCCCACACCCCAATGACATGCAAGAGACACTCGGCAAGGCCTTGCCCCAACAGTTTGCTGCCCTGGAGCAGCACCTGCTTGCGCGTCTCGAAGACCGTTTACCGAACGAACCCCATGCGAGGCCACGGGGTCGTCTTCTGGAATTTCCCCATGCATTTGGGCAACTCGGCCCTGCCTTGCTGCATGTTCTGGGCATGGTGTTTCAAGGCGATGGCCCATTTGACAGGCCGGTTCCCCTGCGCGGAGTGTACTTCAGCAGCGGCACACAGGACGGCACGGTGTTTGACCGCATTCTTGCCAGTTTCACAACGCCACCGCCCTCGGCTGTGCCGGGGCAGGGTGTGGCCGAAGGCAAGAGCTTTTTCATTCGTGACATGCTGATGAAAGTGATCTTTCCCGAGCGGCACCTGGTGGGCCATGCACCCAAGCGTGCACGCCTGGAGATGTTGGCCTACTGGGGCACCCTTGCCTGCGCTGGTCTTGGGGCTGTGGCCATTGCCACAGGCTGGTGGATCAGCCATGTAAACAACCGGAACCTGCTGGCTACAATCGATCAAGCCTTGCCCGCGTTGCAAGCGCAAATCGAGCAGATACCCACCCATGCCCATGCCGGCGCAAGCACAGAGCCTTTGTTTGCCAGCCTGGATGCCCTGCTGCAAGCGGTGCCGCCCAAAACAGATGCTGTGTCTCACCACCTGGGACTGAATCAGCATGCCCCAGTGACCCAGGCACAGCAACTGGCTTACAGGCACGCACTTCAAACGGCCTTGATGCCCCATGTGGCCAAGCGACTGGAGCAACATCTGCGCCAATCACTTGACCGCGACCCCGAGCTTGCTTACGAGTCACTCAAGGCTTATCTGATGTTGTACGAGTCTGCTCACTACGACGCGGAAACCTTGTCGCAATGGGTGGTGTATGACTGGACCAACGCAGTATTTGTGGGTTTTTCACCCAGCACACAAAACAACGCGGCAGGTCACCTGGATGCCGCCATACGACTGGGTGCACCGAGCGAGTTGCCTGCCCGTGACGAAGAGCTCATTGCGCAGGCCCGACGCGTCATCGGAAACCTGGCGCTGGATCAGCGCCTGCATCAACGCATGGTGCGGTTCTATCCACAAGATGCACACCCGTCATTCACCGTGCTGGACGCAGCGGGACCATCTGCGGCTGCGGTTTTTTCGAGACCCAGCGGCAAAGGCCTTCAGGCTGGCGTGCCGGCCTTCTACACGCGCACAGCCTACTATGACTATTATCTGCCAGGACTGGCCGGGCAGGCGGAGCAATTGCAGCAAGAGCAGTCCTGGGTGCTGGGCTTGGGCAATGGGCAGCATGGCCAATCGCTCACTGAGCTCATGCGCAAGGCACGGCTGCGCTACATCGAAGAGTACATCACCACCTGGGATGCATTTCTGCAAGACATCCGTGTTCAAACGCCGCCCGACTATGCGGCCGCAGTGAATCTTGCGCGGCTATTGGCCTCTCCACATTCGCCACTCCAGCAGTTTTTGAAAGCAGTGAGCAACAACACCAGCCTCGCTGGCCCAGCGCCCGCCCTGACCGACATGGTGGAAAAGCAAGCCAATCAACAAGTGGCCAAGGCACTGCCCACCAACATGGCCTTGCTTGGCAGCGCTGGCACAGCCCCGGTTCAACTCGAGGCACCTGTTGAGCAGCGCGTGGACACGTACTTCCACGACATCAATCAACTGTTCAATCCCAATGCGCCTGGCTATGCACAGGTCGCAGGTTTGCTCAACCAACTCTATGCACAACTGGCTGCTGTACAAGCCGCAAAAAACAGCAAAGGACCACCACCACCGCCAGAGAACCTGAACACCATCCAGATGAACGCGGGCTTGCTTCCAGAGCCAGTGCAGGGCATTGTGACCCAGCTCGCCGGGCAAGGCAGCGCACAAGGGCGTGTGGCGGAGCGCGCCAATTTGAGTTCGGACCTTCGTCCGCTGCTGGAGGTTTGTCAACGCACGGTGTCCAATCGTTACCCGGTGCAAGCCAATGCATCGGCTGACATTCTCTCCGAAGACTTTGTCCGCTTTTTTGGCCCTGGTGGCCTGATGGACCAGTTCTACCAGTCGAAACTGGTCAATCTGGTTGACACAGGCAAAAACCCCTGGCAATTCAAGCCTGGCAGCGATGGAAGCCAAGGTCCACCAGCCGCTGCACTTCAGCAGTTTCAACGTGCGCAACGCATTCGGGATGTGTTTTTTGGAGCCAATTCTGGTGGCGCTGGTTTCGAAATTGAAATGCGATTGGTGAATGCAAGCGCAAAAAACGATGTTTTTTATCTTGACAACAACGGCAAGATGCTGATGTTTTCGGTGCAACACGAACCCAGACAGCGGGTGCGCTGGGGGGGACAACTGCCATCCGATTCGATCAGTGTGCGAGCCTCCGAAGGCAAACCCAAAACATTCAAAGGCCCCTGGGCCTTGTTCCGTCTTTTTGACACCGCCCAACTGCAAGCCACCGATCGCCCCGAGCTGGTGAGGGCCAGCTTCACGCTCGAAGGCCGAAGGTTTGACTTTGAATTGATGGCCAATTCCGCGTTCAACCCACTCACGCTGGCTGAACTCCGACAGTTTCGTTGCCCTGGAGGGCTGTGAATGAACGCGCAGCAATACACTGGCAAGCCGAAGGCCACAGGCTTGTCTTGGTCGTGGTACGGCAAGCTGCCGGGCGCTGGAGATTTTTCGGTGTCCAATCTTCATCCCGCAGAACTGGATTGCCTGGACAACTGGATCAGCCACATTCTTCAAACAGGCCAGCAGCGGCATTCGCAGGCGTGGCACGACGCATACATGGCCATGCCGATGCTTGGATTTGCACTGGGGGCCTCTTGCCTGGGAACTACTCAACATGCCAAGGCTCATGGGGTGTGGATGCCATCGGTCGACAGTGCGGGCCGAGCATTTCCGCTGATGCTTTTTTGCTGGCAAAACCATGCGTGTGCAGCCAAGACACGTGGTGCTGATGATGCAGGCGAACTGCTGGCCAGTCTTTACAACACCTGCGTGCATGCCTTGACTCAAGACTGGTGCTTTGCGCACCTGCAAAACGCCTTGAACGGATTGGGTGAGCCATCGGTGAACACGGATGTTGCTCCAGGCATTTCGCGATGGGGTTGGCTTCGACCCGACGGCACACTTCAAAACGCCTTGGATTGTAAAGGCTTGCCCACACTGCTGCATTTTGAACAATGGATGCGTCTGGAGCAGCAACAGTGAGCGCAGAACCCACGGTGATTCGCCCATCTGCTGCCCTGCCCATGGACGGTGCGCAAGAACCACTTCAAGCCGGCACCCGCATTGAAGAGTTCGAGATTGAAAGCGTGATCGGTGTTGGGGGCTTTGGCATTGTTTACCGCGCCATGGACCATCAGTTGGAAAGGCCTGTTGCACTCAAAGAATACCTGCCTGCTGCACTGGCGGTTCGAGAAGGCTCTGGGGGGGTCAAGGTGCGAGATCCGCGCCATGAATCCACATTCAGGGCGGGCATGCGAAGCTTTATCAACGAAGCCCGCATGCTGGCGCAGTTTGATCACCCGGCGCTGGTGAAGGTGTACCGGTTCTGGGAGAACGCTGGCACGGCCTACATGGTGATGCCCCTGTACCAGGGCGACACTTTGCAGACGATTCGGGATCAACTGGCTCAGCCCATGCCTCAAGCGATGCTGCTTGACCTGCTGGTGCCGCTGACTGAGGCGTTGGAGGTGTTGCATGCACAACAGTGCTATCACCGCGATATTTCTCCAGAGAACATTCTCCTTTTGAGGGGATCTGGCAAACCCGTGTTGCTGGATTTTGGGGCTGCCAGGCGGGCCATCGGCAATGTGTCCCAACCTTTCACAGTCATCCTGAAAGCCAGCTACGCGCCCATTGAGCAATATGCAGAGTCCCCCGGCATGGTGCAAGGGCCTTGGACCGATGTGTATGCACTGGCGGCTGTTGCCCATTATCTGATGGTTGGAAAGACTCCGCCATCGTCTGTGGCCCGCATGATCAATGACAACTACCAGGCGCTTGCAGCCAGGGACGACTTGCCTTATGACCAGCATGTTCGCCAGGCAATCGATGACGCACTTGCCGTTCAAGCACCTGAGCGCACCCAGACCATGGCCCTGTTCAGGCAACACTTGCAAGCGCCATCCAGGTGCGTGGATATCTTGAACGCCTACGCCAACCCCACAGCACCGATGGAGATGCCGTCACCACCCTTGCCGCCAAAATCGGTTCCTGACCAGAGACACGGCTTGCCCATCCCACGGTGGGCAGCAGCCATGGCTGCTGCCGCCGCGATCGCCTCGCTGGTGCTTTACATGGTGATGCCTCAATCCCCACCCGAAGCACTGGTGCTTGACGAACAAACGGTGTATTCACCAGACACGTCTGGCGATACCCCTAGGCAACTGCAGAGCGCCCCCACTGCCCAGGCACCTGAAGCCATCGACAGGCTGCCTGCCCAGTTTGCCGATTTGATTCGGCAGGCAGATTACCCACTGCACACGCAGCCACCCCGTGAGGCACTGATCATCGGGCAGGATTTGCTGCAATTTGAGGTGACCTCTCCAATAGCTGGGCATCTTTCTGTCTACGTGCGCTCCAGCGATGGCCATGTGCTAAAACTCTTGCCAAATGCACGGGTGCCTGCACTGGCCGTTCAAGCCCATGTGCCTGTCCGGCTTCCTCCAGCGATCGAGCCAATTGCGGCAGCAGGCCCGGCCGGGGAGAACACGGTGCTGGTGTTTGTCACCGAGCAACTGCGGGACAACAGTGGCCTTGAGCTTCAGGACCATTACGGGTTTGGCCTGGTCAGCAACGATGCCTCGCTCGCGGGCGTATCGCCCTGCATTCACACGGGGTGTAGAGACCGCATGGCAGCGGGGTGGTTCGCAGTTCAGGAAAAAGACTGAAACTTCTGTAGAATCAAACGCATGGGTTTACGAATTATTAAAACAACCCAATTACACACCACCACGGAGACACACCATGAATCGCTTGTTTGCCAGCGCAATCGCGCTTGCAGGTGCCAGCCTGCTTTACACCCCGCTTGTGAATGCAAAAACAACCATGTGTATTTTTGATATTGCCGGGCGCAGTGGACCCGCGTTTGCACAAGCCAAGGATTATGCGGTGGTTGCCAAAACCTGGGGGGCCGAGATTGAACTTGAAGCCTATGTGGACGAGCGGTTGGCAGCGGAGGATTTTAAAACCGGAAAATGTGACGCTGCGGCCATTTCGGCCTTGCGTGGACGCCAGTTCAACAAGTTTGTCGGGAGCATCGACTCCATCGGAGCGGTGCCCACATACAAGCATCTGCGCGTGGTGATCGATCTGATGAGCAGCCCCAAACTGGCCGACAAAATGGTCTCAGGGCACTTTGAGGTGGCAGGCATTCTGCCGATTGGTGCAGCCTATGTGTTTGTAAACGACCGCAGCATCAATTCTGTCGAAAAAGCAGCAGGCAAAAAAATTGCCGTGCTGGACTACGACAAATCACAGGCCAAGATGGTGCAGCAATTGGGCGCACAGCCAGTGGCCAGCGAGGTGATCAACTTTGGCACCAAGTTCAACAACGGTCAGGTGGATATTATTGCTGCGCCTGCAATTGCCTACCAACCCCTGGAGCTGTACAAGGGCTTGGGCAACAAAGGCGGCATTTATCGCTTTCCATTGGTTCAGCTTACCGCGAACATCCTTATTCGCAAAGACAAGTTCCCGCCAGGGTTTGGTCAAAAGTCACGTGAGTGGATCCAGAAACAGTTTGATCGATCGATCAAGCTGGTGGACACCTCGGAGCAACAGGTGCCGGCTGCAGCATGGCTGGACATCCCAGAGGCGGACAAAGCCAAATATGAAGTGCTGATGCGGGAGAGTCGCATCCAGATGACGCAGGACGGTTTTTACGATCCTGAAATGACCAAAATACTCAAGAAGGTGCGCTGCAAGATTGATGGCGCCCTCGGTGAGTGTGCCGACAAGCGAGAACTTTGATCACGGCGATGCAACCGTTCGGTGAATTGAAGCGAATAGACGTTTGTCATCACCTCGGCTTGCATCATCATGAAAAAAACACTGATTGTGCTAACCCATGTGGCTGCGCTTTCAGCAGGATTCGCTTCGGGCATTTATGCCCTGCCAATCCTGATTGAACCAGCCCCGCCCGTGCACACAGCGCTGCAGGAATCCAAGAAAGACGCCATCTACAGCGCAACCTTCCAAAAAGACTTGAAAGGCAGTGATTTTTTTCACTGGGGTGAAGGCGAGCTGACCATAAGTGGCACACACGCCACATTCGAAGGCCGACTCGCGCCAGGCCCAGATTATTACCTGTATCTGACACCCACATTTGCAGATGACGAGGCCGGGTTTCTGGCCATCAAGGACGCCTCCCTGCGGGTTGCCCCCATCAAGACCTTCAACGGATTCATTGTTGAATTGCCATCCGGTTTGAATCTGGAAAGTTACTCGAGTGCCCTTGTATGGTGCGAGCATTTTGGCGAATTCATTTCAGCGGGAGAATTCCGCATGAAATAGAGTGAATCAACTAGACAAATCACTGTGAATTTACTGATTAATCGGGGCAAATGCCCTATAGACCTCAACGAGCCCAACCATAACAATCACCCTCACGCAATCGCGCGTCAATGGAGTGCTGGGAGTTTGTTGTGGAAAAGTCAGGCGTTGGATGCAGTGGTATGCAGTTGCTCATCGAAAGGCAATTGAAGCAAATCAGCGCATCGCTGTTGCTGGGCATGGCAACCATGGTCTTTCTTTTTTCAATCTATGTGCTGAGCACGGTGATGTACACCATCACAACGATCGAACTGATTCCATATGTGTTGATTTTTGGCATCTATGCGCTTGCCGGATCTTTCGGTCTCGGGATGTTGGCGCGTTACGCATTTATTCGCCATCAAAAGCGGGTCGAGCTAGACATTCGCCGAATTTTGAGCAAGTAGCGATCTGACTGAAGATCAATCCCACCCATTTGAGCTAAACCACCTTTTTTGGAATCTTGTGGGCCCGAATACAACACATGCATACAGGGCTAGGTGCTTACGCACACAAGGCTCGACTATGCACACAGTGGCTGACCCTACGAGACCACAACACAACAAGCAACAGTACGAGTCCTCTTTATTTGGTGTTTGAAAACCTAGCCCGTTTGTCTTTCATTCGATAAACAGCGGGGCACTCAGATGAGAAATACGAAAAAGGCGCTATCAG
>DASUEC010000250.1:0-11512 GCA_036275255.1 Limnobacter sp.
CAAGCCGGTGCAGATGGCTTGGTGCGAGCATCAAGAAAACCTGCCCTTGCGTGCCGCAAAGGGCCGGTGACAGCCAACCGCAGGTTGCTGGCAGGGGCCGAGCCCGACATCTTTTTCGAGGGGCGGCCCCAGGCTCCTTAAGGCGGAGCCAAGGGAGAGACAGGTTTTCAGCGAGCAACAAGCCTCGGCTCGGCTTGAGGCCAAAAGAGCCTCGGCTAGAGGCCAACGAAAAAGCCCAGCTCAGCGATTGCGCCCTGGCACCAAAATCACCGCCATGGCCCCCAGAATCAACACCAAAGCCAAAAAGTCTGGCCAATGCGGCACCTCGCCCAAGAAGAAGCTGCCAGACATCACGCCCACCACCGGAATGATCATGATGGACAGACTGGATACCACCGGCGGCAGGGACTTGGCCAAACTGAACCAAGCCACTTGGCAAAAAGCAAACACCCCAAAGGCATTGTAGAAAATTGGCCACCATTCGGACCAGCCCTGCGGCGCCCCAACCTGCGGCCCTTCAAACCAGAACGCAGCCAGCCCCATGGCAACAATGGTGGGTGGCATCATGGCATGCGTGAAAGTCAGTGCATGCAAGCCGGTGGGGTAATGGCGAATCAGGGTGGTGCCAAACCCCCAACACGCGGCTGCAACCAACATGAGCAACACCCCCTGCGGGCTGCCTGCAATGGTTGCAAATTCGGAAGACAACAACAGCATGGCCGCCACCATGGCCAGGCCCAACCCAATCCAGCCGCGGCGCCCCACCGGATGGGCGAACATCAGGCCGGAGAGCACCGCCCACACCGGCATGGTGTAGCCCAAAATCGCTGCGCGCCCCGAGCTCAACTCTTTCACAGCCAAAATGCAAAACAGGTGCCAACCAATCATGTTGGGCAAACACAGCAAAGCCAAGCGACCCCACAATGCCCGCGGCACTTGCAGGGATACGCGCATTTGCCTGGCCACAAACCACATCGCCACCATGCCAAACAACATGCACAGGGTGCGAAAATGCAGCGGCGGGTATTGCGTCACGGCGTACTTCATGACGGGCCAGTTGAAGCCCCAAATGGCAGTAATGCCCAGCAAAAGCTGGACCTGTGGCAAAGACAATGTGGCGGCGGGCACGGGAAATGATTGCGCATTCAGGAAAGTGCCCCAGTGTAGTGCATCCCCCAGCCCTTGCCCCTTGGGGCTTGCCCTGATCCTGTACAATGCTGGCTATCAACCAATCCACTTTTGCGTTCAATGGCCAGCCCACGATTCTCGCAGTTCAATTCATTTCCCGAACGCCTGGCCCACAGCTGGCAACACAGCAACTCCATGCTGTGTGTTGGCCTAGACCCCGACATAGCCCGCATGCCAGCGGGCTACGGCACCAGCCCGGCCGAAATTGAACGTTTTTGCAAAGCCATCATTGGTGCCACAGCCGAATTTGCATGCGCCTTCAAGCCCCAAATTGCATACTTTGCAGCCAACCGCGCTGAAGCCGCGCTGGAAAACATTCTGGCCTACGCCAATGAAGTAGCGCCGCACGCCACAACGATCCTTGATGCCAAGCGGGGCGACATTGGTGCCACCGCCAAACAGTATGCAATCGAAGCCTTTGAGCGTTACCAGGCTGACAGCGTCACGCTGAGCCCCTACATGGGAAGCGACTCCGTGGAGCCCTACCATGCTTACCCGGACCGAGGCCTTTTTTTGTTGTGCCGCACCTCCAACCCGGGCGGCAACGATCTTCAGTTTTTAAACACCGGGAATGCCGAGCCGCTTTACCAAACCGTGGCCAAACTGGCCACCACCGCCTGGAATCCCCATGGGCAAACGGGCTTGGTGGTGGGGGCCACCTACCCCGAAGAAATCAAAGCGGTGCGCGCCCTGGTGGGCGATGCACCCTTGCTGGTGCCTGGCATCGGGGCACAGGGCGGCGACCTGGCAAACACCGTGAAAAACGGCTTGTGCAGCCAAGGTTGGGGCCTGCTGATCAACTCCTCTCGCGCCATCCTGTATGCGAGCAGCCAGCCCGATTTTGCAAGCGCCGCCGAGCGCGAAGCGCGAAACACCCGCGATGCCATTGCAGCCGCCAAAGCAGCTGCGCTTTCAGGCTAGAATCAACCCAATACAGCAAATACGCACGGCATCCAGAAGCCCAAACCAAGGGCCAGCCATTTGCGGGGAGACATCGGATGAAAATACTTCTGGCAGAAGACGACAGCCTGTTGTCCGAGGGTTTGTCGCAATCGCTGCGGCAAGCGGGTTACGCGGTGGATTGCATGTTCAACGGCGGCGAGGCAGACACAGCGCTCACCACAATGAACTACGACGTGTTGATTCTTGACCTTGGCCTGCCAAAAATGAGCGGTCTTGAAGTGCTGCGCCGTTTGCGATCCCGTGGCAATAACATGCCGGTGCTCATCCTCACAGCGGCCGACAGCGTAGAACAACGCGTGCAAGGGCTCGATGCAGGGGCCGACGACTACATGGCCAAACCCTTTGATCTCAAAGAGCTGGAAGCACGCGTGCGTGCACTCACACGACGCGGCAATGGCGGCGGTGCAAGCTTGTGGAAGCATGGCCCGCTCACTTTCGACCAAGTGGGTCGAATCGCTTACATCAACGAAGACATGCTGGAGTTGTCCGCCCGTGAAGTGGGCCTGCTTGAAGTGCTGCTTCAACGCGTGGGTCGGCTGGTGAGCAAAGAGCAATTTGTTGACCACTTGTGTGAATGGGGCGAAGAAGTGAGCAACAACGCGATCGAGGTGTACATACACCGCCTGCGCAAAAAAATCGAAGTCAACGGCATACGCATTGCCACCGTGCGCGGCCTGGGGTATTGCCTTGAAAAATACATCGAAAAATAACCCACCTCGAATGCATGACGCACAGGGCGCAGCCCGCGCATTGGCCCACCGGAGCTGAATCTTGGCCTGGTACACACGCAACCCGCTGGCCACCGGCAAACTCCAACGTCGATCGCTGTTTGGCGAGATTCTGGACTGGATGCTCGCCCCACTGCTGATTCTTTGGCCCATGAGCATTGGCGTGACCTACCTGGTGGCCAAATCCATTGCCAACGACCCCTTCGACCACATTCTCGACGACAAAATCACCGCACTGGCCCAAGAGGTGGCTGCCCAGGCACCCAGCAACCAATTTGAACTGCCCACCCAAGCCATGGAAATTCTGTTGGCCGATGGCACCGATCAGCTTCGGGTCCAGGTGGTGGGCAAAGACGGCTCGTTTTTGCTGGGCGATGAACGCACACTGCCAGTGCCCGAACGCGAAGCACGCCAAATTGGTGTGGTCAACTTTCGTGACATCGTGGTCAACGGCGAAGACTTCAGGGCGGGTCACCTGTGGATTGAATTGCCCGTGCTTGGCGACCAGCGGTTCATGCTCATCCAGGTGGCCGAAACCCTGGGCAAACGGGAAAGTCTCGCCAATGAGATCATCAAAGGCGTTATCTTGCCGCAGTTTGTGATCCTTCCCCTCGCGGTTTTGCTGGTGTGGTTTGGGTTGTCCAGGGGCATTGCCCCACTGAACAGCCTGCTGGATGTGATCCGCAACCGCAAACCCGATGACCTGAGTGCCCTGCAAACCAAAGACACCCCTGAAGAACTGCTGCCAGTCATCACAGCCCTGAACGAACAACTGCAACGGCTTGAGCACACCATCGACGCGCAGAAGCGTTTTGTGGCAGATGCTGCCCATCAATTAAAAACGCCCTTGGCAGGCCTGCGCATGCAAGTGGAATTGCTAAGCGAAGAGACAGACTCCGCCGCGCGCGCCCGCAGCCTGCGCCGTCTCAAATTGGGCACCGAGCGGTCCACACGGCTGGTCAACCAGTTGCTCGCCCTGGCCCGCACCGAGGCACCCTCGGTGTTGCAATTCGACAAGCTCGACATCACCCACATTGCGCGAACCGTGACGCGCGACTTTGTGCCAGATGCAATGAACAAACACATTGACCTCGGCGTGGAAGTGCCCGACCACCCAGTGTATGTGAACGGCCAAACCCTGATGCTGACTGAAATGCTGAAGAATCTGGTTGAAAACGCCCTGCGCTACACGCCCGAGGGCGGCTGCGTGACTGTGCGCGTGGACGACAGCCTGAAGCGCGAAGCGATTGTGCTGGAAGTGGAAGACGACGGACCAGGGATTCCTGAGGGCGAACGCAAGCTGGTGTTTGACCGCTTTTACCGCGTGTTGGGCACGAGCGAAGACGGCTCAGGCCTGGGCTTGGCCATTGTGCAAGAAACCGCAGACCGCCACGATGCGCATGTGAGCATCCACAACAACCCCCGCTCCAGCCAAGCCGACCGCCCTGGCACCGTGATGCGGGTGAGTTTCCCGCCGCACCAGCGGCAGGCCGAGGAGTGATTGACTACAATAGAGGCAAGATCAACAGCAGCACCCACCCCCGCATGAGAGCAAAAAGCAGTGAATGGCAAGCCCCCGAAGATGACAACCACAAGCTGGCCAATCTGTGTGGCCCAGTGGACGCCAACCTTCGACAAATCGAAGCAGCCTTGCAGGTAAAAATCGCGCGGCGCGGCAGCATGCTCAACGTGCAAGGCGAGCGCGACAATGCCCGCCAAGCCATTTTGCTGATCAACCATTTTTTTGACAAAAGCGAGCGCCCGGTGACCACCGACGACATTCAGCTGGCGCTGGTCGAACTGAAAAACACCAACACATTGGCCAAACCCCAGGAGCCCACTGTTGTTCTGGGCCAGGACGAAGGCATCGTGTTGCGCACCAAACGAGGTGACCTCCAGCCCCGCACCGCCCGCCAGAAGGACTACCTGAAAGCGGTGCTAGAGCACGACCTGACCTTTGGCATTGGCCCAGCGGGCACAGGCAAAACCTACCTGGCCGTGGCCTGTGCAGTGGATGCGCTGGAGCGCGATGCCATCAAACGCATCATCCTCACCCGCCCCGCCGTGGAAGCGGGTGAACGGCTAGGCTTTTTGCCGGGCGACCTGAACCAGAAAGTGGACCCCTACCTGCGCCCTCTCTATGACGCCTTGCACGACCTGGCCGGGTATGACCGCGTTCAAAAGTGGTTTGAGCGCAATGTGATTGAAATTGCCCCCCTGGCCTACATGCGCGGCCGCACACTCAATCATGCTTTTGTGATTCTGGACGAAGCGCAAAACACAACCCCGGAACAAATGAAAATGTTCCTTACCCGCATCGGGTTTGGCAGCAAAGCCGTGATCACCGGCGATGTGACCCAGATCGACCTGCCCAAAGGCCAGCAAAGTGGCCTGGTACAAACCCAGCACGTGCTGCGCAATGTGAAAGGCATTGCGTTCACTTACTTCACCGCGCAGGACGTGGTGCGGCACCCGCTGGTGGCGCGCATTGTGGAAGCCTACGAACGTTACAACAACCCGGAACGCGCCCGCAGCACCCTGCCAAGCGACGACAGCGAGAATGCATGAGCCAGCACAAGGTCAACCCGTCCACAAAAACCCTCCCTCCCCTGGTGAGCGTGGCCATACAATGGGCGATGGAGGCGGACCATCCACCGTTTTCCGAAGTGGACAACAGCCGCATACGCCGCTGGGTCAAAGCCTGCTTCATGGACCGTGCCGAGATCACCATTCGCTTGGTGGGCGAAGAAGAAGGGCGCGAGTTGAACCGGAACTTCCGCGGCAAAGACTACGCCACCAACGTACTCACCTTCCCCATGGACATGCCCAATCTGGGGCCAGGCAGCGGCTTGCCGACCTTCATGGCCGACATCGTGATTTGCCCAACCGTGGTTGAAAGAGAGGCCAAAGAGCAAGGCAAACACCCTGTGGACCACCTGGCCCACCTGGTGGTGCATGGCTGCCTGCATGCACAAGGGTACGTGCACGAAAACGACAATCAAGCAGAACTGATGGAGAGCAAAGAAATTGAAATTCTGAAAAGATTCAGGATTTCAAACCCTTACTCCAGCTAAGCCCCACTGAACACGCCAATTTTTGGCCAAGGCCTATTGACGACTCTGAATTTTTAAATCATAATCGCGGTCTTTGGTTGGAAGCGCTTGCCGCAGCCAATCGAATGTGGGTCGTTAGCTCAGCTGGTAGAGCAGAGGACTTTTAATCCTTTGGTCGTGAGTTCGAATCTCGCACGACCCACCACAAATTCAAAGGCTCGCACTTGTGCGGGCCTTTTTCATTTCTGCTTTGTGCTTGGCTGTCCAGCCCCTGATGTCGCCGTTCATTCCTCTGCTCATCTGTGATTTCCGCTTCACATCACCTGAGCAGAATTTCAGTGGGTCATTGCAAAATCGCTTACCTTGGCCCCTGCGCGGTTAAAAACACCTCCACCATGTCGGCCAGTTTGCGCAGCAAAGTAAGCTGGGTGCGACCAAACTCCCTGGGCACGTGGTCAATCACGCAGAGGGCTCCCACATTGGCGCCCTGCACCCGCAAGGGCATGCCCACATAGCTGCGCACAAAGGGGGCATGTGTCACCAAACGCTTGTCCCTGAAACGCTCGTCCTGCAAGGCATCGTTTACAACAAACGGCTGGTCTGCCAGTATGGTGTGGGCACAAAAGGCCCAGTCCCGCGGTGTTTCGTACATGGACAAACCCTTGCTGGCCTTGAACCACTGGCGCTCGCTGTCCACCAGGCTCACCGCCGCCATGGGTGCCTTCAAGGCTTTGGCTGCCAGAGACACTGCCACGTTGAAACACAGCTCGGAAGGCGTGTCCAGAATGTTCAAACGTTGCAGCACGTCCAGGCGCTGCAACTCATTTTCAGGCATGGGAATGGGCATCATGGTCGTCTCCTGGATTGTGATTTTTGTAGGTATTTTTCCTATATTAACCACCAGCCGACGTAAGACGCAACCATCAAAACAGCAACAATTGTGACGTCCCTTTTCACCCGGTTTTGCAAACGGGCGGTGACACGGCCCACAGCACTTTCACGGGCACATGGCAACCGCCCCTTTCACCTCGAATGAGCGGGATCTCCCTTCAAAGCGTTGTGGCTCAGTGGCCCCGGGTGCCATGGCGCTGCCTTGGTGCACCAAGCGGTAAATACCCGCTCGCGCATTTCGGGGGATGCGCCAAATGATTTCTGCCTCCGACACCGGCGATGGCAAAAACTGTGGCCTGGGCTGAGGGCTTGTCCACAGGAAGGTGGTTTCTGGATCGCGGTCAGTGGCCACCACCACCCACTGGCCATCTGCGCCTTGCCTCTCCACCTTCAAAAAAGTATCGTCGATCAACAA
This sequence comes from Limnobacter sp., assembly GCA_036275255.1. GTDB lineage: Bacteria > Pseudomonadota > Gammaproteobacteria > Burkholderiales > Burkholderiaceae_B > Limnobacter. The sequence continues at coordinate 7,239 of DASUEC010000250.1, forward strand.
ATCATTGTTGGGGTCTGCTGTGCGAAACACCGCCCTGGCGGTTTCTCCCGGCGCATACACTTCGCCTGGCTCTTGAACCATGGTGCCAAATCCAGCCTGGGCAAAATCCACCGCATTGAACGGCGCCACCTGCCGCACCGTGGGCTCCTTTCGCGGCGGTGTGGGGCCAGGGTCAACGGGCTTGCCTTGGGCCATGCCCTGTGCCAGGCGGCGCATCTCTTGCTGAACCACCGCAAGGCTCCATGGCCCAAACTGATTGGATGCGCCCTCGTAGCCCTGCACTGCATATTCTTCGCGGGTGGTGAGGTAATTTACAAAATCATTGGACAGGCCGTTGATGACAACATGGTCAACACCGTCCTCCCGCAAAGCGTCAAGCACGGTTTGTCGAATTCGCCGCCCTGCCATCGTGGTCACCTCCCATGGAATGGCCACAATGGCCAGGTTACCAATCCGCACCAACTGAAAAGGCAAAATGGTGGGAGACACATTCACGGGAGGACCAAACAGCAAGAACACCGGCTTCTCTGCTTGGCACTGCAGATTCAGGGCCGCCAGTTTGGGTGCCTGGCAACCCAGGGCATAGGCGGCCGACTCGGTGGGCACTTTGCCAGCCATGGCCACCTTCAGATCGTTGACCAAGCCACCGATGTTGTTGCCGCTGTTCTGGCAAGTCACGCCCATGCGGGCATTTTTGCCGATTTCGCCCGGCGCCGCACCGCGCCCACCGGCCAAAAAGGAATAGCCCAGCGATGGATTGCAGGTTTCCTTGATCTTGGAATCCAGCTCGGGGGGATGTTGCAGAGAATCAATAATCACTGGATCGGTGAGCTGCATGGAATCCATTTTGACCATGCCGAACCGGTAGTCCACGCCCCCCACCAGCGGTTTGTTCGCAGCCTGGTACAACCGCAGTGCCTGGGCCAGTTGGGCAGTTCCGTTGGCCACGGTGAGCGGATGCCGTTCACCGGGGTGAGCATCGTTGAGCAACTTGGCGTAGCGCTTGTTCTGCTCTTGGGGATTGCGATGCCACAAATATGAAAACACATCCCCGGAATCACTTTGCTGAAAGCTGCTTACAAAGGGTTCTGCATCTCCAGAGGCCATCATGCGTTCCCACACAAACATGGCATAGCCCTTGTTGTCGCCGCTGATGGGTTCACCAAACTGGCCAAGCAGGTTGTCGGACGTGGGGTGCACGGCAAACCAGTTCATGCTGCCCACCTCTTTGCCATCGTCACGCACCAAACGCAGCAGTGTCATCAAGCGGTTGGTGTCCAGGTCGCTTCCGTCCACATCCTGATAGCGCGCGCGTTCACCGGCTGGATTGCTTCGATACACTTCGGGGGAGCGTGACACATTGGCACCGAGCAACTCCCCTTCTGCAAAGCCGATTTGACCCGTGCTGGCAGCCCGCTCCAAATTGCCATGGGCCTCCCGCAAAGCCCTCACTATCCCTTGAACGATTACGTCAAAGGCCTGCTGGTCAAATCCAAAGCGGAAGAAGTTGTAAGCCTCGTAATGCGAGTACCCCCCAGGCCCGGAGTGGGTGTGCGTGGCGCTGATGAGCAGGTTCTCGGTCGAATAAGCCCGTGCCAGAGACGGATCGGTCCGGATTTTTTCAAGCACGGCATCACGCACTGCGCCAAACACCATGCCAGTGTCGGTGAGTACAATGGCCACGCGTTTTTGATTGCAGGGTGATTCCACCACAAAGGCGCGTGCAAACAAGCGCATGTGAACACCGATGGCATAGTTGTCAATGTTCTCGTTGCCCATCAGGATTTTGCCACCGGAAGGGCCTGTGATGTCTGCGCGGGCTGCGCCAAATCGAAAGGCGCGGTTGCCGGCACAGGCGCCTTGCTGCGATACATGAGCGAGTTGGGCCTCAGGTGTGGGCTGTGCAATGGCCGGGCGCTGCAAACCTTCGCCATAGCCAAGCAGTGGGCTGGCCTGAACGCACTGCTGCGCGGCCAACACCATGGCATCTTGCGGCTGGGCGCGTGGCGTGGCTTCCCCAGGCACATCGTCTTTGCTGCAACCCAGCAAACCCATGAACAACAAAAAACCTGTGGCCCAAATTTTGGGATACATATGCAGCAACCGCCTCCCCATGTCTGTCTCGTGCGATGATTGGATTTGTCATTCTGGACTTTGCGCACATTGCCCATGTTGCCCAATCCAGCAGAATTAATCACCATGAATTCACGCCAAAAGACGATGAAGGCACGCCAAGCTACGCCACATGCACTGCCGTCTCAAGAACCGGGCACTCAGGCCTCCTGGGCGCTGGGCATTGTTGAGGCGCTTGAAAAAGCAGGTTTGCAGCGCGAACAGGTGCTCGAACATGGCGGCATCGACCCCCTGGTGTTTGAACAGGCCAATGCCAGGCTCGGGCTTAGCCAGTTTGGCATGCTGTGGGACCTGGCAGTGCACACACTCGGCCCGACGGCGGGCCTCGTGGTTGGGCAACATTCCAGGATACGGGATTGGCAAACGCTGGGGCTGGGGTTGGCCAGCAGCACCAACGGGCAGGAGTGGCTGGATCGGCTCACCACCTACCAGGGCCTGATCACCAATGGCCTGCGCCTGTCGCTGCAGCCGCACGGGCATGGGGCCATTGCCGTGTGCCTGGAATTTGTGGTGCCGGTTCAACTGGAGCCGGTTCGCATCGATTGTATTTTGCAAGCCAGCTTCCAGATGATCCAGATGCTTTTCGGAGTGGATGTCAGGCCATGGGTGAGCGTTGAACTGACGCCCCAAAAACCGGTGGATGAACAGCCATGGTTGTCGGCCTTTGGGGATCGATTAAGTTGGGGGCATCCGGTGACACGCGTTCTTATACAGCCAGAATTGCTTCAACTGGCCATCGGGACCACCGACCCGGAATGGAGCCAATCGCAGGCGAGCATGCTTCGTGAAGCGCTGTTGAAAATTGAGCAACCCGCCATCGATCAGGCTGTGTGCAAACGTTTGATGCAACACATTCCGAACGGCATGGCAAACCTGGATCAAATTGCAGCGGAGTTGGCCATGAGCAAGCGCTCGCTACAACGCAAATTGCATGAGAATGGCACCCAATTTCGGGTGCTGGTGGACCGGGTTCGTCACGACATGGCGGTGGAAGGATTAAAAAACGGCCTGTCGGGCGGGCAGATCGCTGAACGCCTGGGGTTCTCGGACGCAAGCAATTTTCATGCGGCATTCAAGCGATGGTCTGGCATGACCACACAACAATACCTGGACAAGGTCAAACAGGGGCAACGGTGTTGACGGCTCATGGCGCTCTGTGACGCTCCCGGTAGTCTTCCAGGCTTTTGCCGGGAAAAGCCTGCCTGAAAAGTATCGGGGTCAGGAATGTGGTGATGATCCCCATCAACACCAGGGTCGAGAACATGGTGGGGCCGATGAATCCCTTTTGATATGCAATGCCGGCCACCACCAGTTCCATCACTCCACGGCCATTGAGCACAAAGCCCAGGCCCATGGCCTCGCGATGCCCCATGCCGGTGATGCGCCCACCCCACCAACCAGCCAGCATCTTGGTGAAAACAGACACAAGAATGACGACGATCGGGAAATCAATCTCGTCCAGAGAAATGGCCTGCAGCTCCAAGCCCAGGTATGCGAAAAACACGGGGGCCAAAAAACCATTGGTGATGGACCCCAAAGTGCTCTGAAGGTCGCGGTAACGAGAGGCTACAAAATGCTTCTGGTCGAGAAACAGGGCACCAAAAAACGCACCAATCACAAAGTGGAATCCCAGGGCTTCGCTGATGGTGCCAAACACCAGCACAAACACCACCACCATGCCGAACAAGGCCTCTGGCCCAAAAAGCCGGACCACGTTTTCTGGAAGGCTTTGCACATTCACATTGTTTTTTTGCAGGGTTTGCATCAACCAGTTAAGCGCCAGAACCACAGCACACAGCAGCATGAGCTTAACGGTGGCCACACCGATTGCATTCATTGCGTCGTGCATGGTTCGCTGCTCTGGCAGGTTCAAAATGATGCCCAGAATGAACAAGGCAGCCACGTCATTGACGATCGCTGTTGCCAGGGCGAACTTTGCAATCGGCGTGTGCAAAATGCCCATGTTTTCCATGAGCTTGACCGCAACGGGCAATGCCGTGATTGAAATGCACAAGCCCAAGAACACCATGCGCATCACATCGAGATCGTAAGCCACTGCCACCGCCACGCCACCACCAAAGGGAATGAAAAAGCTGAGCGCTGCCAAAATGAGCCCCCGGCCTTTCATGGCTTCCACAATG
>DASUEC010000251.1:0-3952 GCA_036275255.1 Limnobacter sp.
AGGTTGATGGTGCCCGGCGCAATGAACATCAACGAGGACCTTGCCCCCCCCGTCTTGGAGATGTCTGCATCGATGTTGATGCCCTCGGTGCCCATCACAGTCACGTTCGCGCCGGTGGTCAGTGCGTTTGAAATGGTCGCTGCGTCCACAGTATTCACAGTGTTTGTAGCGCTGCCATTGCCCGGGTTGGTGGATGGTGGGTTGCTGATCGTGATGGTGGTGGGGTCAAGCAACCACATGCCATGGTTGCCGCTTTCGGCACTCACATCCACCGCGGCGGACGAACCCAGTACACCGCGGGAAGAGGTCTCGACCAAGCCGCCTGCGCCCTGCCCTGCACCCTTGGCCTGGATCACGCCTGCCACACTGCTTTTGTTCTCCGACCACACCACAGCGGTGCCACCATCACCATCCACGGTGGCGTTGGCTTTTACTTCGGCTGTGCGCTCCAGTGTGGTTGTGTTGGCATTGGCCAGTCGGGCATTCTTGCCCTGAAAACCGCCACCGATTTCAATATAGCCTTTGCCTTTGCCGCCAGAGGCATTGACCTGGCCGCGAACCACCACGTCACCCGCAGTGGCAGAAATTTTTCCGCCCACGTCTGCTGCACCGGTGCCCATGGCGAGCGTTTGCCCATCCAGCGTAACCCTGCCTTGCGGACCACCATCGATCCAGATCTCTCCGTTGCGCTGCGCCACGGTATTGGCGCGAACGACACCGGTCTGGTTAATCGCAGAACCCACCAGATCGCCTGCCTGCCTGGCGGTCATCCAAACCTTTCCGCCATCGGCCAGCAAAGAGCCGCTGTTGTCGATTTGCGCTTGCGCTGCGCCACCATCCACAGACACACCAATCAAGCCACCCTGCCCCAGCTCGAGGCGAACTGCATCACCAGCCAACAAAGCAATCTGGCCGCCATCGGCACGAATGGTGCCGGCATTTTCTACTTTGGGCGACACCAGGGCCACCAAGCCGCCCTCGCGGGCCACAATCTCACCAAAGTTGCGCACTGCACCACCTTGCGCGCCATGGGTGAACGCATACTGGCCTGAAAGAATGTCCTTGTCGGTCAGTTGAAGCGAAGACGCCACAAGCGCACCCACGTTCACCTGTGCACTGGGGCCAAACACAATGCCATTGGGGTTCAACAAAAACAATTGCCCGTTGGCGGTGAGGCGACCATAAATTTGCGATGGGTCAGCCCCCAGAATGCGCCCCACTGCAATGGCATTGCTGCCCGGCTGTAAAAACTGCACCGATGCGGCAGAACCAATGTTGAAGGTGTCGAATTGGGTGAACAGGTTCTGTGAACCCTGAGTCACGCTGAGCGCATTTCCGATGGATGAAATGCTGCCAATCCCAGAGGTGACTGTGCCGCCGGTGGGCAGTGCATTGGGTGCGGGTGGATTGGCCTGCGACTGATTGCTCACAAAAAGGGAGGCAATCAGCAAGCCCAGGATCCGAGGGGTATAGGGTGTTGTGTTCATGGTGTCTTGTCCGTAGTGATGGGCGTGTCAGGTGATGGCTTAAAACACAATGTTTGCGTAAATCAGCACACGTGCACTTTTTGCTTCGCCGTCGGCATCAAAACCAAGCGGACTCGGGTTGGGGTTCTTGCCTATCTTCTTGGCAAATGCAATGTTGATCGACCCCACTTCAGATTTGGCAAGGCTCACACCCACACCCGCGCCTTGCAGGTCGTAGTTTTTGCCCATCTGGCGCTTTTGCTGAATGTATCCATAGTCATAAAAACCAAACACATTCAGATCACCCCAAGATGTTTTGCTCAGCAGTTTGCGCAGCTCAACATTGAGCAAGCCGCCGTTCTCGCCGATGGCCTCGCCTGTGGGATACGCGCGCACACCGTTGGGTCCTCCCAACTGGAACTGTTCAACCACATCCAGGTTCTTGTTGGCCGCCTGGCCGGACAATGCGGTGTAAAGCCCCCAGCTGCGGTCTTTGCTCAGCGGTGTCAAGCGTGCAAACGCAGCATTCACCTTGTCGAACTTGCCACGGGTCGCCAAATCGTCTGCGAGCACAGTGGGGGTTTTTAAAGTGACGTCCCCAAGGCTGTAAGAGATACTCCATGAATTCTGCGCACCCGATGGCTGCGTGAAATTGCCATTGAGCCCAACCGTGGTCATTTCGATCTTTCGATCAGCCGTTGGCACGCTCAGGAGTTCGTTGAATACGTCTTTGTCGTCGTAAACCAGAGACGCCTGCACATTGTTGGTCGCAGAGCGAATGATGGGGTACGTGCCAAACACAGACGCCACATTGCTGCTGCTGGCGATATTCAGGGGTGCAAACGCACCGCCCACACTCACATCCAGGTCGGCGTACGATGCACCGAGCTTCAGACCCGACGAGCCCACCGGGGTGATGGCGGCGATCTTGGCACTGCTTGACCGGCTGGTTTCGGTGAGATTTAGCATGAACAGTTCGCCACGGCCAAATGGGCTGTTGAGGTTCAGCTCTGCATTCAAACGCCCTTCACCCGAAAACTTGTTGCCGTAGTTGTCGGCAGACACGCTGCCTGTGAAGAGATTCTCTTCATCGACCTGTGCGGTCACAAAGGTGCTCCCCGGCTGCTGCCCTGGCCCCAGCGTGGTGGTCATGGACTTGATACCAGCGAGGTCACCAGCCAGGCGGACTGCACGATCCAGTTCATCGTTCCGGATGGGCTGGCCGGGCAACACCGCTTTGCTCAAAATGGTTTCAATCACCGCAGGCAGCACACGCTGACCCGCTGTTTCTACCACCAGACCATCGGTTCCCTTTTCACCGTCCACGATGCCCTCCAGAACCTGAATCTGGATCTTGCCAGAGTCAATCTTCTGGGGTGGCAAAAAGGCCTGCGCCAGGGGGTAGCCCAAGCCCCGCAAATAAACGGCCAGCTCGTCGGCCACACCCTGAATTTGGGCCACAGAGAGATTCTTGTTGGCATAGGGTTCCAGAAGCGGTCGAATCTGCTCCTCGCTCGCCACGGTCAAGCCTTTGATCTCGAATTCATTGACCGCCAAGGTGGGGGCAATCTCTTCACCGGGCGCCAGGCCGTTGACGGCAACGACGACCTGGCCATTGGAAAACGCAGCCCTGGAGACCTGCACGGAGGCATTCGGATGACCGTTGTTGCGCAAATAGTCTGCCACCTGATGCACTGCCAACTCAAATTCGGAGAAGCTCAAGTCCCGGTCTTTCCATGGGGACAGAATCTGGTTGACCTCGTCGGCGTCTACCAAGGGGCTGTTTTCAAAGGCGAATCCTTTCACGGACAAACGCAGGCTGGACAGGTTTGTCTGCGTGCGTTGCTGATTGGCCTTGATGCTGGTTCTATCCCGAAAGCGCTCGGGCAACTGCACCTGCGCACGGGCAGTGGCTTGCGAATTGGCTGGTGCCGAGTCGTCTCCCGTGGCCGGGCTGGCATTGAGTGTTGGATGCACGGACGCATTGACCATCAGCAACAAAGTTGCTGCGACTGCGGTCTTTTTACGCTTGCTGTTGTATTGCGCTTTCATTTGGATATCCGCTATAAGTAAATACGTTTCAATTAAAATTGGCTTCGCACTGCAATCCGGAAGGAATCTGGCTGCCGGGATTCGGCACTGACAGGCGGACACGGAATGTGCCGCTCGCCGGGTCGATTACCCGGTCAAGGCTGCTTACCTTCCCACTCACTTTTTTGTTCAACAAGGGGATGTTTACCTCCCGGGACTGCCCCAGCTTGAACTGACCGAACAGCCTGGAATTCACAACCAACTCCACGTTCAGCGGATCAATGGTTGCAATCTTGAAAATTTTCTCTTGTTTGACCAGATCCCCGCGCGCACGGTATTTGTCCACAACCACACCATGGATGGGGCTCACGATTGTGCGCAACTTGAGCTGTTGACGACGTTCTTCCAGCTCCAGCTTTGCAAGATTGGTTTCGGTCTTGATCTCATCAAGCTCA
>DASUEC010000252.1:0-12123 GCA_036275255.1 Limnobacter sp.
CGCTTGCATGGAGGCCTGCGGCTGCCTGGACAATGCGAAGAGCAGACTCACTTGCGCTGCTGGCACGCCGATGGCTTGTTCCACGCCGTTGTCGGCATGGCGGTAGAGCGCCGCGCGTGCGCGGTTGAGCATGAAAAAAAGACGGCGGTCCATGTGCAAGCCATATATTACGTATGCGTAATATATAGCCTGTTGGAACCGCGGTCAATCGCTACGCATGTGTAGCAAGTGATCTTGGGTTTAACGCGTGTCAGCGGGTGTTCATCACCACTTGAGCGCCTGGCCGGTCTCGACCTTTTTCGACAGGGCCTTCTGCGTGTCGCCCTTCCAGCCTTCGAGGTAGGCAGCACCCATGGCCATCCCATAAAAAGCCAGCGTTGGCATGGAAAGCAAAAACATCAGAATGCCGATGTTGGTGAAGCTGATGGTGATTTCATGGCCTGGCACGCCAACGTCGAACGCGGAAGGATCCCCGGTGGCATTTGCTGCAACGGGAACAGCCACGCCCATGGCTGCAGCCAGTGTGGCGCCACCACCAAAACGCCCCAGGGAGGAACACATGCTTCTGGACACCACCCCACCTGTTGTCATGCGTTGGGCAAACATGGCGACGTTGTTGAACGCTCTGGACAATTGTGCGTTCGATGACAACACCACATTCATGTTGATGAGCCTGACGAACTCTGCCGTGCGAAGCAGAACCCGTGTAAACGCCCCGTACTGATGCAAACGGTTCATCATGTAGTCGGGGTTGAATCGGTTAGGCCTGGAATTTTCTGTAGATGCAAACTTTTTTTCTCTTTCCGCTTTGTAGTCGTCTGAAGTCCAATGCTTGAGCTTTTTTGACCACGATTTGCCTTTTTGTGTGAATGTTGCGCGACAAAGCAGTGCAGCACCCTTCAAAAACATGTTGTTGTGGAAGAAGTCGATGCCGAGTTTTTTTTCGGTGATGCGGCGCAAGTCTTCATTGGCCTCTTTCGCGGGGTCATCGATTTCTGAATGGTTCACCAACCGACACAAAGCGCGAAAGTGTTTCTCGCGAACTTCAATTTGCTGTGTGTAAGTGCGGGCCTGCGCACTGGTGGGGTGTTCAGGCACTGGATCGACCCCTTCGTTGAGGTAGGCGCCGATGACCTCTTCCATTTCTTCCAATTGCCCTTGTTTGTCAAGGTCTTGTCGTTTCACCACGTCGAGCAGGCTTTGCAGCAGGTGCGGCACGCCGTCCTGGTTGATGAACTCGGCTTCGATTTTGCGCCCCAAGCCTTGGCCGATCATGGCTTTTTTAACGACATAGAGCCCGTTTGGGTTGTCTTTGATGGCATTGATCCGGTGGTGCAGTTTGTGGAGCAATTCGGCCACATCCACTTTGATGATTTTTTGTTGTTGCTCGTCGAGGTTGGGCCGTTTGAGCAGGTTTTGGCTGATTGCACCGCTCACGGTGCCCAACAAGCCCATGAGCGAAGAAACAGCTGGAAACGCGATCAGCAGGCCAGCAACAAGCTTTCCGCCAGCAATGCCCGCAGAGACGGCGGAATCTGTGCACACTTTGAGCAAATGGGTGGTGCCTAGCCCGATGCCCCACAAGGTTCCAAACATGAAAATCTTGTTTTTGCCGCCAGTCTCGGTGATGTGTGGTGAGGTTGCATTTCGAAAAACGTTGCTTGTCATGCTGGTGGGGGCAGCAAACATTTCGCAAATGCCATGAAAGCCGTGGGCCACTTTGCCGAAAAACAAAGCCCACTTGTTTTCGTGGTTGCTCGTTTTGGCGGGCATGGGTTTTTTGTCGCTGTCTTTGTCCCGGCGGGCGTCTTTGGCGCGGTATTCACCGCGAAGGTACTCTGGGCGATAGCGCACAATGTCTTGGCGCATGAGGCTGTTGGCAACATCGTGGGATTGCCAAATGTTGTCGGGCGAGCGATGTTGGGCTCTCAATACAGCCGCAGCCACGTGTTCGCCAGACTCTTGCCATGCTTTGCCAATTACAGAAGGCCCACGGCTGGCCCCAAGGAAGTTCAAAAACCGGGTGTAGCCGGTGAGCTTTTTTAAATAACCACGGCCAGCGGGGGCCAGCCGCGCTTTGCGCACGGTGTAGTCCCGGCTTTTTTGGTCCCAGCTTGGCTTTTGAAGGCAGCTGGGTGGGCTGATGTCATGGGTGATGGCCACGGTTGTCTCCGTGATGCACAAACTCGGTGCGTTTGGCATCTTATTTGTGCATAAACATGTCACAGATTGATGATCATTCCAAAAACACGGGCAAAGGCATCACTCTTTATGTGTCACTTTATTCAAGATAGTTTGACAAAACTCGGGTTTTCCCTGAATTTTGTGCACCGCAATAGAGCACGATGCTGTTGAAACCGTGCCAAACGTCCGCATGGGTTTAGATGTGGCATTCCACCGGGGCGTGTTGCGCTGCGGTAGCATCTTGGGTTTGGACCGGTTGCATCTGGCACGCGAGAAAGCATGAAGACGAAGTGGTTGACCCTGGGTTTGGGCATTTGGATGACCGTGTTACTGGGCGCCTGCGCTACGGTAAGCACTGCGCCTCAAAACCAGCCGCCGGCAACGCCTGAGCCACATTCAGAGCCTGCGGTGAAAGTAAGGGAGCCTGTGGTGGCCCTGGTGCTTGGCGGAGGCGGTGTGAAAGGATTCGCGCATGTTGGCGTGATCAAGGTGTTGGAGGCCCATGGCATTCGCCCCACCATTGTGGTGGGCACCAGCGCAGGCAGTTTTGTGGGAGCGCTTTACGCCAGCGGCATGGGTGCTTTTGAGTTGCAGCGTGTGGCCTTGGGCATGCAGGAGGCCGACATTCGCGACCTTACTCTGAGCAGCCAGGGCTTTTTGGTGGGCGAAAAACTGCAGCAGTATGTGAACCTTCAAGTCAAGAACAAGCCGATTCAGTCGTTCCCCATTCGTTTTGCTGCGGTGGCCACAGACCTGGAAAGTGGCGAGAAAGTGGCCTTCAATTTTGGCAATGCGGGGCAGGCTGTTCGGGCGTCTTGCAGCATTCCAAACGTCTTTCTGCCTGCCAGGATTGGTAAGCGTCAGTATGTGGATGGTGGCTTGGTGAGCCCGGTGCCCGTGTTGACTGCGCGTGAAATGGGCGCCGATGTGGTGATCGCTGTGGACATTTCTGCACGCCCCAGGCAGGGCGCTGGCGCCATGGGCTGGTGGGGTTTGTTGGACCAAAGCATCAATATTTTGAGTCAGCAGGCCATACGTGCGGAGCTGTCGCAGGCCGATGTGGTGATTCAACCCAGCGTGCAACACGCCGATGCGCTCAACCTGGACCAGCGGCATGAATTTTTGCTCGAGGGCGAGAAGGTTGCCCAGCAGGCTTTGGGCAAAATCAGGGAGGCGATTGCAGGCAGCAGGCAGCGCCTGATTGCACAGTCCAAGGCCGAGGCACGGCTTTAAAATTTCATCGTACAATGCGGGGATGACCAGCGAACTCCCCCCATCCCGCACTGTCCCCTTCATATTGATTGTGGAAGACCATCCCATGATCTCGATCATGCTGGTCGACATGATCGAGCAGTTGTTGCTCGACAGCGAGGTGCTTGTTTGCGACACGCTGGCCAAGGCCAGGGCTGTGAGCCGCGCGCCAGATCTGTTGATTGCCGATCTCGACCTTCCGGATTCCAAGGGTTTGGAGACCATTCATGCGTTTTCTGCACAATACCCGGAGGCGGCGAAGCTGATCTGCTCGGGTGTGCTGGATGAGCACTTGATGGAGGAGTCCAGCCGGGCTGGCTTCGCTTTTGTGAACAAGGCCTCGAACTACCCCACCTTGCTGCGCATGTTGCAGGGCTGCCTTGTTGATGCCGGTATTTTGAATGCCACCCGCCAGGACGGTGAAAAAAACACCAATGAATTTCATTCCAATGTGTATGCCCCTGGGTCAGACAAGCCGTTGACCTGGAAACAGGTGGAGATCATGCGGAAAACGGCGGAAGGTTTGTCGGCCAAGGAGGTGGCCCGCGAAATGGACATCAGCCCCGACACGGTGCGAGGCCACATCAAAGAAATCTTTTTGCGGCTGGGTGCAAAAAACAAAGGCCAGGCGGTGGAAATTTTCATCCGTGCAGAGCGCAAGGCGCGCTTGCTGGATCAATAGGGTTCAACGGGAGGCAGGCATGTTCAAGCGCTTGATGTGGAAAATGACGGGTTTTTTGCTGGGCGTCTTGATGGCCCCCGCTGTGTTGGCCAATGGCTTGTCGTCGGTCAGCAATGCCGATGCAGTCAGTGCGCTTAAAGCGACCCTGAGCCAGGGGGCAGAGGCGGCCGTCGCCAGCCTGGGTCGGCCAGATGGTTTTTTGGGCAATCCGGCCGTGCGCATCCGTCTGCCAGCCACCATTGAAAACAGCAAAGGCATGCTGAATATGCTGGGGATGGGCAAGCAGCTCGAGGAGCTTGAAGTGTCGATGAATCGGGCGGCCGAAGCGGCAGTGCCTCAAGCCAGGGCGCTGCTTAAAAAGACGATCCAAAACATGTCTGTGCAAGATGCAAGGCAGGTGCTCGGGGGTGGCGAGACGGCTGTGACGGATTTTTTCCGCGACAAAACCCAAGCTGAGTTGTACAAACAGTTGTTGCCGATTGTCAAAGCCAAGACCGCACAGGTGGGTTTGGCCCAGCAGTACAATCAGTTGGCGGCCAAGGGGAGCCGTCTGGGTTTGGTCAAGCCGGAAGATGCCAATCTGGAAGGGCATGTGACCAACAAAGCCCTGGATGGCTTGTACGCGCTGGTGGCTGAGGAAGAAAAAGCCATTCGGGCCAATCCGGTTCAGGCTGGCAGTGCAATTTTGAAAAAGGTCTTTGGGAGCATGCAGTGAGCAATGGTTTGAAAAAATCGGTTTGGCTTTGTTTGGCGGTGACCATGGTGGGGGTGGCGGCCTGTTCGGAACATCATGACCATCACCAGGGCGAGCACGTGCATGCTGAGTCTGTACAAGGTGACGCGCCGGTGCTGGGCATGCCGGCACAAGTGCAGGACGGGGTGGCTGTCCAGGGCGCTTGGGTAAGACCCACCGTGGGTGAACAAGACGCCACAGGTGCTTATTTTACGCTGACCAGTGAACAACCCATCGCTTTGGTGGGTGTGGCCAGCCCGGCTGCTGAAGTGGCTGAGGTTCACGAGATGCGCATGGACGGCGACATCATGCGGATGCGCCGTGCTGAGCGCATTGAGCTCAAGCCAGGCCAGCCTTTTGAATTGAAGCCCGGTGGTTACCACGTGATGCTGATGGCTTTGAACGGCCCAGTGCAGGCCGGGCAAGAGCTTGAACTCAGCCTGCAGTTTGAGCGACCCGATGGATCTACGCTGGAGATGCCTGTGAAGGCAGTGGCTGCTGCCACCGCCGCGGGCAACCATGCCCATTAAAACGCCAGTTTCAAGCCCATCAACGCTGAGCGTCCCGCCAAGGGCGTGAAGCGGCGAACCGTGTTGAGTGTGGTGGCCGAGTAGGCCAGCTCGTCGGTGAGGTTTTGCAGACTGGCAAACACTTCACCGCCGGCCTTTGCCCATGCCAGGGACTTCGCCACCGTGAGGTTGATCAGTTCATACCCCGCCACACTGGGGTCGCCCGCGGAGGCCTTGCTGTCGTCCACCCAAATGTACTCCGGCGTGACTGACCAGCCTGCGACCGCATACTCGCCGCTGAGCACGATGCGCTGTGGCGTGATGCGTGGCAGATTTCCACCGCCGTCGGTGCGTTTGCCCCTCACAAGGTCGTATTGCGCTTTGGGCTTGAATTGCCCGGACCCCACTTTGTATTGGGTGTTGTAGGCCAGCTCGAAGCCGGTGAATTCTGCTGGCACGGCCATGAAGTTGAACACGGGCAGTGTGAAGGGGTTGCCGTCTTCGTCCACGCCGTTGAAGGTGGCGTCAGCGCCTGTGCGCTCAAGCAAAGCGATGTAGTTGCTGTAGCGGCTTGCAAAGGCGCTTGCGCGGAACGCAGCAACCTGGTTGGTCCAGGCACTGGTCAGTTCGATGTGGCGGCCACGTTCTTCGCGCAGATTTGGATTGCCTTTCTCGTAAGCGTCGGTGGCGACGTGCACGCCATCGGCATACAGCTCAAAGCTGGACGGGGCACGTTCCACGCGTGACAGGGTACCGCCAAGGGTCCATCCATGGCCGATGGGTGCGCTGTAACCAAGCGACACCGAGGCCGGGCTGTAGTTGCGTTGAGCGGCGGGCCCATCGCTCACCCCTGCACCGGCCACGGGGCCTGATGTGGGAGAAAGGCCGGTGCTTGCAGCGTTCACGTCCACTTGGTCCATGCGCACACCCAATTCAAGTGTGCCGTGGGTTTGCGGATTTTTGCTGGCGCGAAAAATGGTGAAGACGCCGGTTTGGTCGGTGCTGGTGCTGGGCACAAAGGCTTCGTCACCAACAGCAGAAAAATCGGTGCGTTCAAACTGCAGACCTGCAGTGGTTTGTACCTGCAAACCACCCAGGGTGAAAGCGTTCAGTTCCATTTCCAGCCGCCCGTCAAGGCCGTCATTCACAAACAGTGTCGCTGCGTTGCCGTCCTCGAATTCACGGTGCTGGTAATCTGTTTTGGCAAGGCGGTATTTGAGTTTTGACAGTGCACGGGTGTTGACGCCTTGCTCGCCTTCCAGCGCATATCGCTCTTTGTCCATGCCAATTCGCACACCAAGTGATTTGGGCACGCCGTAGTTGTTGTCGTAACGCTCTGCAGACACGCCCACATACCCGTTGCCGGTGGCCATGGATGCTGCAATTGCAGCGCCGCGTGATTTGGATGAGGAGTTTTGCACCCGTGAACCAGTCACGCCGTTGGGATCGGTGAAAGTTGGGGTTTTCAGATCGCGGGTGCTGCGTTCAAAGCCATCAAGCTGAAGGCTAACGCCGTTGCCCAAGCCTGCTCCCAGCCGAAAGCCGCCAGCGGCTTGGTCGGCGGCACCGCCACCCAGCAAATTGACCTCCCCTTGAAAGCCTTGCAACGGCGTGCGAGCGATGCGCTGATCCACCAGGTTGACTGCACCTCCCACTGCGTTGCCTCCGTAAGCCAGGGCCGCAGGCCCGCGCAACACTTCAATCTGGGTGAGAGAGAATGGATCGACTGGCAAGGCGTGGTCAAAGCTGAGTGCTGACACATCAATCATGGCGGCGGAGTTTCGCAGGATCTTGATGCGATCCCCGTCTTGCCCGCGAACAATCGGCCGGCTCGCGTTGGGACCAAAGCCGGTTGCACTGGTGCCCGGTTGATGACGCAGGCCCTCGCCAACCGTGCTGGCGCCTTGCTCCAGCAGGGTGGCGGCGTTGATTACAGTGAAAGGTTTGATTGCGTCGCTGGCGTCGCCGTGGCCGGTCACCACGACCGACTCCAGCACAGGCTGGCTGTGGGCCGGGGCAGACAGCACCGCCAGTGACGAGAGCATGAAGTGGGCAGAGGCCAGCGCTGCGGCGCGGCGTGAAAATGGCAGAGCATTCATGTGAATTCCTGAAAACAATAGACGATCAACCGCCTTCACAACAATGTGAAGGCAGGCATGGCGTGTTGGAACGGCGTGGATTCAGGTGTGTTGGGGCGGGTCACGCACGCGTGTGCGCAAAAGGGGCGGATTTGCCGCGGGCCGATTGTTTTGGCAGGCATGCACCCGGATGGCATCCACCGGTGCAGGCCTGTCGATGGCTGGTGCAAGAGAGACCAGGCTTTGTGCGCTTGCCAGCCCGTCCACCAGCAAGCACAGGTGGGTGGGGTTGTTGTGATGGTGGCCGTGCTCGGCGTGAGTCAGGTGATCCCGGTGCTCAATGCCGTGAACATGGCCAATGGCCTGTACGGCTGGCAGGGCCAGCGCAAGGCAAAGGGCAAAAAGCCATGGGTGAACGAGAAAGGCACGCATCTTTGGATTATACCAAGCGTGTCAAGCCCAAACTTTACTGTGGATGGCCGGTCTCTCTGCGCATGGCCAACAGGCGTTCATCTTTGGCTTGCCAGATGCTGGCCACCCAGGTTTTGAAAGCGGACTTGAAGCTGGGGTCGCCACGGTAGTCCCCGGCAATCATGTCTTGCGGGATGGGCAACAGGCGGACATCGATTTGCATGCCGGTTTGCTGGCCACACAACCAGGACCAAGTGACATTGCCTTTCACTGGCTGATAGGCAATGGTCACGTCCACCAGCGACTCAAACTGCTCGCCCATGGCGTTGAGCGAGGCTGACAGGCCGCCGTACTTCGGTGGAAGCAGTTTCACATAGGGTGATTTGCTGCGGGCGTGCTTGGCGGGGGTGAACCGGGTGCCTTCGAGAAAGTTGATGACCGTGACAGGGCTCTGTCTGTAGACGGCACAGGCTTTGCGGGTTGTCTCCAGGTCTTGCTCGGCAAGCGCCGGGTTGCGTGCAATGGCTTTGTGGCTGTGCCGTTTCATGAAGGGAAAGTCCATGGCCCAGCACACCACGCCCACAATGGGCACCCAGATGAGTTCTTTCTTCAAGAAGAAACGCCCGAAGGGTGCGTGGCCATGCAATGCGTTGAATAGCACAAGGATGTCTGCCCAGGCGGTGTGGTTGCTTATCACCAGGTAGCTGCTGTTGGGCTTGAACTGGCCGTGCAAATGGACTTGGCCCTGATGGCCGTGCATCAGCCCATAGATGCGCTGGTTGCTGCCCACCCACCAGGTGGCAATGCGCACGCAGGCGTTGGATGCCCGGCGCTGCACGGTGTACACCGGTGTAAGACGCAGGGCAATGAAAGGCAACATGACCACAAACCAGAAGGTGATGCACGCGGTCATCGTGACCACCGTGATGAGGCCGGTGAGTGGCGTTGGCAGGAATTTGGACAAAGGCACGGTGGGCATCCGGGAACTCGACAGCCCGGATATTAACCCACAATGTTGCAGTGCATCTTGAAAAAATCCTCAGCGCACAACCGTTTACTGGCCCAGCAGACCTGCCAAGGTGCCCAGCGGGGCAGGCAACTGGGGGGTGATCCGGTTGGCGCCGTTGTTCACCTCAAAGCTGGCGGACAGGCGTTCACTGCCACCTCGCTCGGTGATGGTGCTGACAGCCCAGAACTCGCATGTGGTTTTGTCCTCTGCAACGCGCAAGACGCTGTAACCCCGCTCGGTCACATTGACATGCTTGATGTGCGGGCTGGTCAGCCGGATGGCCTGGATGATCTCGTTGGGAACGTCCAAGCCTGGTGATGTGACGGAGGTGACCACAAATTCCACCGCCACGCTGCCTTGCCCTGTCAGCGGGTTGTAACCACCCACCGCGTCCAGTGGCTGGTTGGGGTTGTCGGTGATGTCGGCCACCCAGGCGGTGTGAACATCGCCAGTGAGAATCACGGCGTTGTCGATGGGGTTGCCGCCATCGCTGCCGCGCAGGGCGTTGATGATGCGCTGGCGTTCCGCGCCATAAGCATCCCAGGCATCCCCGTTCAGGCCCGAGGGGGCCAGCACATCGTTCACGGGTGTGGGGGCGGGGTTATTCAGGCCGGGCTTGATGATCCATTGGTGAAACACCACCTGGTTGCCAATCAGCTTCCATTGTGCAGAGGAGCCGCGCATGCCATTGATCAGAAAATCAAACTGCTCTTGACCGATCATGGTGCGGTCGGGGTCGGAGGCTGCGCCCTCCAGCGGGTTCACAGGCGTTGCTGCTTCGATGTCCCGGTCATACAGACGGGTGTCGAGAAGGAACAGGTCGGCCATGTCTCCAAACTGCACGCGGCGGAAAATCTTGGCACGGTTGCCTGGCTCGGGCAGGCGGATGGGCATCCATTCGTCGTAGGCTTGCTGAGAAATGGCTTTGCGTTGAGCCCACACGCCTTCGGCGCCCTCGGTGTGATTCTCGGCCCCGTCGCGGTAGGAGTTGTTGGTGGATTCGTGATCGTCCCAGATGGTGATGAAGGGGTAAAGCGCATGCAGGTTTTGCAGGTCTTCGTCGCGTTTGTATTGGGCGTGGCGCGTGCGGTAGTCAGCCAGGGTCACAATCTCGGTGGCGGGCTCGTATTCGCGCACGTTGCCGTATTGGCCGTTGCCGTATTCGTAAATGTAGTCGCCCAGGTGAATGATGGCGTCCAGGTCGTCACGCTCAGCCAGTTTGGCGTAGGCATTGAAAAATCCATGGGCCAGGCTTGAGCAGCTCACCACGCCAAAGTTCAAGGCGCGTTTGCTGCCAGCGGCGGGGGTGGTGCGTGTGCGGCCCACCCGGCTGGCTTTGCCGTTGCTCCTGAACTGGTAGAAGTACACGGTGTCGGCTTGAAGGCCGTTACAAATGAGCTTCACCGTGAAGTCTTCGGCCTTGCTGGTTTGGAAGTCCATAGACTTGACCAGGGTGGTCAGGTTTTTGTCCTTGAATATGTCTACACGCCCGCTCACGCGACGATCAATTTTCTCTGGCGTTACGCGGGTCCACAACACCACACTGTCAAAAGCGGGGTCTCCGCTGGCCACCCCGTGCAAAAACTGCACATTCTGCGTGGGTGTTTCTTCGTTGGGATTGGTGCGTCCGTCGTTTGATCCGGCAAGGTTGTCGCTGCCACAGCCTTGAATCAGGCCGAGCGAGCCAACGCTGGCTGTGCCCAAGCCCAAGCCTTTGAGAAAGGTGCGTCGGGTGATGCCGGGGCGTTTTTGAATTCGGCTGCGTTTGCGTCTTGGACCAGACATGGCGAGAACCTCGGGAAGATGAAACAACCCCCCTGATACTGGTCGATTTGGCAAACTGGTTTTTGAGCGGTGTGTCAGTGTGACAAAACATCAAATTGTCACATTGTTTCTAGGGTAAACCCTTGCATCCGGACTTGGCTTGACAGAACAGTTGCCAAGACGCCCAAGCCGGGGCTAAGGTAAACAGGCCAATTTGAGCGTTGCGTAACAACAAAAAAGGGGGAGAAATGAAAAACTTCGTTGTTGCCGCTTCGGCGGTGGTGGTGCTGGCGGGTTGTGCTGCTGGCGGTGTGTTTGGACCGGCCCCAAAAGACGGTGAGCTTGCGATGCCTTCTGATTATCGCGCCTGGCCGGTGTTTTTGGCGGGGATTGAAAAGCCCACGGGCCATGTGCGAGACATTTACATCAACAAAACAGGCGCAGCAGCCAACAAGGGCGAGCCTTTTGCCAATGGCACCGTCAGCGTGATGGACATCTACAAGGCCGAGAAAACCGGGGACAAGTTGACCAAAACTGCCTTGGAAAAAGTGTTTGTGATGTACAAAGGCAAGGACTGGGGCAGCGCGGCGCCGGAGGGCTTGAAAACCGGCGATTGGGTGTATGCAGCGTTTGAACCCAATGGCCAGCCCGCCAAGGTGGATTACGCCACTTGCCGGGGTTGCCATTTGCCTTTGGCCAAAGACGATTACGTGTTCCACTATGACAAGTATTTTGACACCCGCAAAGCGGTCAAACTGGACGGAACCCACGCTGGCCAGGTGGCCATGTCTGTCGAAGAGGCCCACTTGGCTGCGCTGGTGACGCGGTAATCGCCCGAACGGCTGCAAAGCATCCAGAGCCACTCCCGCGCGAGTGGCTTTTTTGCGCCCGATGGGCAGGCTATGATGACGAATACAACAACAACCCCACGCATGGGAACAGCAGGAGACGGCTTCGTCATGAGCAACATTGCCAAACGCTCTTTTGAGGGCAAGACAATATTCATCACCGGTGGCTCGCGTGGCATTGGCTTGGCCATTGCCACCGAACTGGCCAAGCAAGGCGCAAACATTGCAATAGCAGCCAAGACAGCAGAACCCAACCCAAAATTGCCCGGCACGCTGTTCACGGCCGCTGCCGAGATTGAGGCAGCGGGGGGTCGATGCCTGCCCCTGCAAGTGGACATTCGGGATGAGGTGGCGTTGCAACATGCGGTGGATCATGCAGCAGAGCACTTCGGCGGCATAGACTGTCTGGTGAACAACGCCAGCGCGATCATGCTCACCCCCACCGAGCACACCCCGATGAAGCGCTTCGACTTGATGTTTGGCGTGAATGTGCGTGGCACCTTCGCCAGCACCCAGGCCTGTTTGCCACATCTCAAGCGCTCGGCCAAGGCAGGCAACAATCCCCATGTGTTGAACCTGTCGCCTCCCTTGAACCTCAACCCCGCCTGGTTTGCACCCCATGTGGCCTACACCATGGCCAAGTACGGCATGAGC
>DASUEC010000253.1:0-3710 GCA_036275255.1 Limnobacter sp.
TTCTCGAGGGTCTCATGCCTTTTCTCTTTCCGAAGCAATGGAAGGAGACATTCCTCAAGATAGCCGCGCTCAGCGAAGGTCAGATCCGGTTTGTGGGCTTGCTCGCAATACTGCTCGGCCTGTGTTGTTTGTGGTTTTTTAACTAATTCGTTAAAGCGTTGGAATAGTCATGTCTGCTTGGCTTTTGCCAGAGTCTGTCGCCGATGTATTGCCTTCCGAGGCACGTCGCATTGAAGAGCTGCGCCGGTCCCTGCTGGACCGCTTTCGCGTCTATGGTTATGAATTGGTCATGCCTCCCATGCTGGAGTACACCGAATCATTGCTGGGCAATGCGGACGCCTCCCTGGATCTGCAAACATTCAAGCTGTTGGACCAGGCAAGTGGCCGCATGCTGGGTTTGCGTGCCGACACCACGCCTCAGGTGGCGCGCATTGATGCACACATTTTGAACCGCAAAGGCGTGACGCGCCTGTGTTATTGCGGCCCGGTGCTGCACACCCAGGCGCTCGGCCTGCACACCACGCGCGAACCCATGCAGTGTGGTGCCGAACTCTACGGCTGTGGAGGCGTGGAGGCTGATCTGGAGATATTGAACCTGGCGGTGGACACCCTCCAGTTGTCTGGTTTGCAGCACTATCGCCTGGCCTTGTCTCACGCCGGGCTGCTTGATGCAGTGCTCGATGGGTCGGCCCTGCCCGAGTCTCACGTGCGCAGCATTCACCAGGCCTTGGCCCAAAAAGACCGTCCACAGCTGGAGCACCTTCTCGCAATTGCACAGGGCTTGCACGCCATTGACCGGCAAGCGGTCATGGCTTTGTTGGGTTTGTACGGCACCCTCGGTGGTGCGGCTTGTCCCCTTGAACGGGCGCGGTTGCAGTTGCCAGCCAAGCCGCGTGTGGTCGCCATTCTGGATGAATTGCAGGCGGTGGTGGATCGTTTGCACGAAACAGCCTCCACGGTGCCAGTTCTTGTTTTGGATTTGGCAGATCTTGCAAGTTTTGACTACCACAGTGGCCTGATTTTCTCGGCCTACGTTGAATCGTGCCCCAACGCCATTTTGCGTGGTGGCCGATACGACGACGTGGGGGCGGTGTATGGTCGCGCCCGCCCTGCCACGGGATTTTCTGTAGACCTTCGTGAGTTGGTGGCCCTTCAGTCCGCCCAACCAAGGCCCAAGCGTGCCATTCGGGCACCGTGGGTGTATGACAGGGCCTTGATGACAGCCATTCGGGCTTTGCGCGCCCAGGGCGAAGTGGTGTTGCAGAGTTTGCCAAACACCCACCCCGAAGAAGAAGAGTTTGTATGTGATCGGCAGCTAGTACTGGCTAACGCCGTGTGGACAGTGGTGCCGATGGGCATGAATCAGGAGAAATGAAATGAGTTTTCGCAACGTGGTTGTAATCGGCACGCAATGGGGTGACGAGGGCAAAGGCAAGGTGGTCGACTGGATGACCGATCATGCGCAAGGCGTGGTTCGTTTCCAGGGGGGCCACAATGCCGGCCACACCTTGGTGATTGGCGGCAAAAAGACCGTGCTGCGTCTTATTCCCTCTGGCATTTTGCGTCCGGATGTGCAGGTTTATATTGGCAACGGGGTGGTGTTGTCTCCGGAGGCCTTGCTCTCTGAAATCGATGAATTGCAGGCAGGCGGCATCTCTGTGGAAAGCCGTCTGAAAATCAGCGAGGCCTGTCCTTTGATCCTCGATCACCACATCGCACTGGACAAAGCGCGTGAGGCCAAGCGCGGTGAGAGCAAGATTGGCACCACAGGGCGTGGCATCGGCCCTGCTTACGAGGACAAGGTGGCCCGCCGTGCCTTGCGGGTGCAAGATTTGTTCAATCCTGAGCGTTTCCGGGCCAAGCTGGAAGAGGTGCTGGATTATCACAACTTTGTATTGACTCAATACTTGGGGGCTGCGCCGGTCGATGCTCAAGTGGTGTTTGACAAAGCCATGGCCTTGGCACCACGCATCAAAAACATGGTGGCCGATGTGCCCGCGCTGTTGCAAAAAGCCAATGATGAAGGCAAGAACCTGTTGTTTGAGGGTGCTCAAGGTGCGTTGCTTGACATCGACCATGGCACGTTCCCGTTTGTGACCAGCTCCAACTGCGTCGCTGGAGCCGCCTCTGCGGGCGCTGGAGTGGGGCCTCAGCGTCTTCAATACGTGCTGGGCATCACCAAGGCGTATGCAACCCGAGTGGGTTCAGGGCCATTCCCCACGGAGCTGTTTTGTGAGACGGGTGCTCACCTGGCCAAGAAAGGCAACGAGTTTGGTTCAGTGACAGGCCGCGCCCGCCGTTGTGGCTGGTTTGATGCTGCAGCATTGCGCCGCACCATTCAGCTCAATGGTGTGAGCGGTTTGTGCATCACCAAGCTCGATGTGTTGGATGGTCTGGAAACCATTAAGCTGGGTGTTGGGTACGAACTGGCTGACGGCACCAAAACCGATATCCTGCCTTTCGGCAGTGACAAGGTGGAGGGTTGTAAGCCCATTTTCGAGGTGTTCCCAGGCTGGAAGGGCACCACTTTCGGTGTCAAACGGTACGAGGATTTGCCTTCGGAAGCCAAGGCCTATTTGATGCGCATGCAGGAGGTTTGCGGCGTGCCGGTGGACATGATCTCCACCGGACCGGACCGGGATGAAACCATCGTTTTGCGCCATCCTTTCAAGGCATAAGGTTTAACGCTGAGCCCGGCAAATGGACAAACTGCATGTGGATTACACGCAGTACCACAGCCTGATTGATCGGGTGATCGATCAGGTTCGCCTGTCCGGGTTTTTGCCTGATTTGGTTTTGGGTGTCTCCAGAGGCGGGCTTTTTCTCGCCGATGGCTTGTCCCGTGCCCTTAAATGTCCCATGGCGGTGGTGGCCGCCAGTTCGTACATGGGCCCATCCGGCACTGTGCAGGGAGGCCTGCAGATCTCTGCCAGCATTGCCAGCGTGGTGCCCGTGCAGGGCAGGGTGCTGCTCGTGGATGACCTGGCCGATTCCGGGCAAACGCTGATGCGCTTGCAAGCTCATTTGCGCCATGCTCATCCAGCAATTTCCGAACTGAGGACAGCAGTTATTTGGGTCAAGCCAGCGTCGGTTTTTCGACCTGAGTATTCAGCCGAGCACTTGAAGCAAGACCTCTGGATTGTTCAGCCTTTCGAGGTTCGGGATTTTTAGCGCATTGGCCGTTTAAGATTGCAGTTTGCTTTTGCCAACGCGGATCCGAGTGTTGTGATCGTCGGTTTTGGCGTAGCAGATCCGTGCCTTTTAACAACAGCAATTGGCTTGGGAGCCTTGGTGATTTAGCAGTCACCTGCCGTGTATTCGGCGTGGGCTGTGGGTTTGAGTGAGGGAGACTTGATTCAAATAAACGAGGTGAATCCCGCAAAGTGCTGTACACTGCGTGCTGGTGGTTGACCACCTTGCAGCGCGGCTTGGCCTGACTGTCAAACACAGGGAATAAACTGCGCGAATTATAAAAAGAAGCGCCTGCCTTGTGATTGAAGGCAATATCAAACTGGTTGAATGCTGTCTTGGAAATACTGCAGAAAGAAAATCTGCAGCGAAGTGCGGTAAAGAAATTTTGGTGCCCAGGAGAGGACTCGAACCTCCACAGTGTTGCCACCACTAGGACCTGAACCTAGCGCGTCTACCAATTCCGCCACCTGGGCATCAGGTGCGAGCCGTGAATTTTAATGAATTAAAAACTTTTGTCA